>JBGOZX010000074.1:0-20169 GCA_041480425.1 Bacteroidia bacterium | reverse complement strand
TTAGATGGTTATATATTTGGAAGAGATGGTGCCAGGTTTAACTATATAGGACCTGTATTTGCCCTTTCATCTGATTCAGCCAGAATACTTATCTCAAAAGCTTTAGAATCGCTGAATAATCAACCTGTTGCCCTGGATATCCTCCAGGATAAAGAAGATTTGGTTAAATGGTTGGAGTCAATAGGTTTCGTGAAACAACGGCACTTTGTAAGGATGTATCTGAAAAGCAATCCTTATCCGGGAATTGTGAAAAATCAATATTTAATCAGCGGTCCTGAATTTGGATAGGTTAGTTTTAAATTTATTTCTTAGCATCCATTTTTTCATATTCCGACCGCAATTCTGAAATATTCAGACTATCAGCATTGCCATTATGAATAATAATCCTGTAACATAAAACAGCTGGTTTATCCATTGGTATACTAACCCTATTCTGCCCGGGAAAGACAATATTCTGCATACTTCCTTTCTGTCTTAAAATCCAGGGCTCAGGATAATTTGGTGTACTCGGGTGACAAAGTATTGTGAGGCCGCTAACTTCTGAATTATTACCAAAATCAGCCGAAAAATCCATCCAAGGTCCTGCCTTTATCTGAAGATCTTGTGGAGTTGTCGATCCATTCTCTGAAGTGAAAATCAGACCGTTGGGAAGTTTTATACGCGCACAAAATCCGCCATATCCTTTTTCATCAGCTGACCCGCCAATCTGAAATCCCGGAACCATGGGTTTTAACGTTATTTCAAAATCGATTTTGCGGATATTTGACTCCAGCTGATGAACAATAATGGTGGTATGTTCAGTCATAAATGGCTTTCCTTTTTGAAAGGTTGAAGATTTCCACATGACCTCCAGGTTAACTTGAGCTCTATCTTTACTCTTTTCAGTCTGGACATTCACAACATCCTGCGAAATACCATCATTGATCCAACCATCTCCAAGACTGTTATTATCAACATAAAGCTGATGCCATGTCCAAAAAATACCTCTATGGTAAGGATGATCCGGTGGAAATTCTTCTGTCAGAATATCTCCTTTTATACTATATAATGGATGTAAATAATTAGTGTATATATATTGACCTGTCAGTGATTTTGGTTTTCTCTGATAAAAGAATACAGGATTACCATTTTCAAGTAATTCAATCCCCTGGTCAGTTTCCTTAAATAAAAAAGGTGATTTCTGCATTTCATGCGAAGATCTACAAGTCATCATTAACGCGATGAATGAGACAAATATTAAAGATACATAATTCATAGAATTCCTTTATTCGTCTCTGATGTCAGTATTTTAATTCTGCAATATTCTAAATGGTTTAAACAATTTTTCTATTAATCGGGTCCCATTCTGTACGCCGTTTTTCAACATATGATTTGTGAGCCATCAGACAGGCCACTCCTTCTTCAAAAGCACGTTCTATGTTTGCACTTGGGGTTCCCCCGTTACGGATACAATCTATCCACTCTTTAATATGCAAGTGAGTAACGTCAACCTGACGGCCGTTAATAGTTGTTGTTGTTAAACCTCTTGCAGCATAATATTTCTCAGTAGCTGAAGTGACAGCATCAATCTTGCCCAAATTTGGATTAAAAGAGACCATTGGCCCTGAGGGGTCTATAATCCCGGCATCTATTTGCTTCTTGTAGCGGGTTGAATCACTATCCGCTGTAATACTAATAGAACTCCCTAATTCCATTGAAGCATCATGTCCCATAAAAACTCTGCCACGATTACGGCTGTTAGCCAGGGTAGCGCTATAAAGTAATGTTAAATCATGGTCAGGATATTCAAAAACACAATGAAGTAAATCCGGCATATCCCGGTTATCTTTCCAATAATAGATTCCTCCGGAAGAAACAGCTGATTTCGGGATGCCAATTCTTAATAGTTGATTAACTGAATCAAATTCATGAGTGAACAGTTGGCCAATCAAACCAATATCGTAATCAAAGAATTTTGTCCAGTTATAAAAACGGTCTGTACTGAAGGGAACTTTTGGCGCAGGACCCAACCACTGATCCCAGTCAATAGTTTTTTCATCCCCGGGTTTCGGATTACCATTTTTGTCAAGGTGCCTTATCCAGGCTCCATCTGCAGTGTTACGATTGGTTGTTGTTTCAACCAGGGAGATCTTACCAAGTATATCTTTTTTAATTATATCCTTTGCTTGTTTGAAGATAACACTTTGAGGAACCTGATGCCCTAATTGATATACGATCTTACTGTTTTTGACAGCATTATAAAGATCATATAATTGTTCTTCTGAATGTGCCGGAGATTTTTCACAATAAATATGTTTTCCTGCTGTTGCCGCGGCAACAGAGATGGGAGCATGATGGTGGTCGGGAGTGGCAATCATTACTGCATCAATATCTTTATCATCAAGCATTTCCTGATAAGTGCGATACCGTTTTACGGGAATGTTGGCCGGGGTACCACCACCAGCGCGAATGTCATTGCGGGCAGTTGCCAATCCATTTTCTGCATGAAGGTCAAAAACATCACATATACCGGTAATTGCCACGTTTAAATTTTCCTGGGCGAGCCAATCATTAAGGGTATCATTTTTTTTCTTTTCTTCAACATCAAGGGGATGCATATAACCCAAACCGTTTGCATGAGAAACTGCGCGGTTACCGAAACCGATAATACCTAGCCGGATTAAATTACTTTTAGTACCTGATGAGCCTTTTATGATGGCCGGAGCTTTAATATTTTCCAGTCCCAAATCCCGGAGAATCCTGTTTTTCTTTTCCTGGTCATAAGTCCATTTTTCAAATAACTCAAATGCAAATACCCCTAAAACCGGTATTCCTGCCAGAGCCTTTAATAATGTCCGGCGTTTAATTTTGGGGTTTTGTGCCATCTCATTCTTCTTTTCAGAATTCGTTGGCTGTTCTTTTTCATTTTCCATTATATTATTCCTCCATTTTATTATTACGATTCCTAAACCGGCAAACTAATATATCCAACCCTGCAAACGTACCCGATGGAAAGACGGCTAAAGCAATTAAAGCCACAGATTCAATCAGTGTTTTGCTAACAACCAGGTAACTCCCTTCTGTTGGAACTGAGTATTCCAATCCGATAAGCGGCGGATTGTTCAAATAGTAGATAAAAAGTAGAATTGCCCCGGAAATTGCCGCTGCTCTCGTGAAAAATCCAAGGATTAAACCTGTACCAATAGCTATTAAACCCCATGTATTCAGAAAGTCTACTGCGTTAAGTATGCCAGCATGAGAGATTATCCAATTAGAAAATCCTGTAAGGATCCATTGTGATTCCTTTAAAAATCCAAGAGAGGACCAATTGGGAATTAATAACTTTGAGAAACCCTCATATAATAAATGCCAACCGATTAATAATCTCAATGCGACCAAAACATATATCTGCATTGGAGTGTAAATTTTATTTTCTTTCATCATAATATAATTGTTTTTAATGGTATAATGTAGCTCGTCCCGACGCGTCGGGACTCGGTTCATAAGTTTGGAAATAATTAAAAATGGACGTAATTGTAAGCAAATTCTTATAAAAAATCTAGTAAAGTAGTAAGAATTAATCGAAAAAAAACAATTATTGAACTTCCTTTACAAATGAGAACAAAAATAGTTTGTGTGAATCTGAACAATAATCCATTAGATCAGGTAATTTTATAAAACCACAAGATCTCTTATTATTTAAAAGAAATGATACAAACCATAAATTAATTATTGATAAAATGAAACTAATCAGAGTTTTATTGCTGTTGCTTATTATTTTAATCTCAGGTCAAATTTATTCGCAATCTTCTTATCTGATAGGAACATCACAGGCAGGCATTGAACCTGATCAGTCGTTGATCTCCCTTCATCTGGGTGGTTATGGTGCCCCGAGAGACGGACGCTTTACTCTCCAATGGATCAATAAAGGAGCTGTGTCGGAAGTTACTGCTATGGGAGGACTGACTGATAAATTATACATTGTCAGTAAGGGTGATCTGTTGTGGATGAATCCATCAGAAAATAACTCGGCATGGAAAAAAGCAGGGAAGGCGGAAAATAACAGATTAATAGCCGGTCTAAATGGTAAACTCTATGCTGTTAACAACAATGGAGAATTGCTGGAAACAAAATTGCAGGGAGGAATTAAATGGAAAAAGATCGGGTCGGTTGATAACTCTGTAACATCATTAACAGCTTCAGGCAATAAATTATTTGCAGCTAATGGGAACGGTTCCTTATGGTCAACTGACCTTTCCAAAAAAAGCATTGAATGGTTGAAGAGTGAAACAGTTAATAGTATTGTTAGCCTTGCAGCTAATAACGGAAAACTTTATGCTCTTACAAATGATGGTGTTATTTATCAGTATGAACCTGGGAAAAAAGATCAAAAATGGCTAAAGATAGCTTACAGGAATGGACAGACAATTAAAGAAGATATAAAACATATAACAGTAATAAGTGACCGATTATTTGGCATAAGCATGGATAACTTCCTCTACCAGGGGGAACATCGCAGTGAAGGAAATCTGACTGCCAGGGCAATGGCTGTAAAAAACGGTGAAAAAACCGTTATCATAGTTAATGTGGATGTTTGCGGACTTAATGACACTTTTACAGGGTTGGTAAAACAGAATATCTATCAGAAAAACTATATCCCTGCATCGGCAGTTTTTATCAATTCTTCGCATACCCATTTTGCACCTGTTTCGCAGAATTGGTTTACGTGGCAGGAACCTAATCAACGACCTGATAGTATTTATCTCTATTCAATTGTCAGAAACGGGATTCTTATTGCAGTTGACAATGCCCTGAAAACAATGGCTCCGGCAGAATTATATTTTGGCAGAGGTAATACTGACATTGGTTATAACAGGAGTCTGAAAGATCATCCGGAATTATATGATAGTACTGTTGATGTCATTAAGGTGGATTATACTGATAAGAATGCTGAGAACTATATGTTTTTAACAGCTTGTCATCCCGTATCCGGCAAAGCAGGTAAACTTTATTACACGATAAGTGCTAATTATCCCGGTGTGGCACGCAAATTAGTAGAAGAGAGAACCGGAACAACCAATTCATTATTTTTACAAGGTACTGCAGGAGATATCAATCCAAAAGATGATGGAGAGTATATCACGGGAGAAAAGCTGGCTAATGAGGTGATTGCCGTTTTGAACCGTCCGATGAATAAAATAAACGGACCTGTTTCATTTTATCTGGACACTATAAACATCCCCATTACTCCATGGACTAATGAGGAAATACTTACATTCAGGGCACAAAACAGTGACAAACCAAGCGATATTGATGCTGAAAAAAATGTAAAATGGTGCGATTTGATGTTAAAATACTATATCGAAGGTACAATGCCAACATCACTGCCAGTTTATGTTCATACGATTAATATCGGGAACTGGAAACTTGTGGGATTTTCAAGAGAAACAACAACAGGATATAGTTTCGGTGTAAAAAATCTTTGGCCAGATAAACTGGTCTCAGTTGCCGGTTATACTAACGATGTTTCAAGTTACCTGCCAACACACATGCATATTGAGAATCGTGGATACGAGGGATTAAATTCATTTTTCTGGTATGGGATGCCAAATGTATTTCCCATGAACGTAGATGAGACTATTCTCAGTACAATTAAATCTCTTGATCATTAAGACTGCCCCCCTTACGACCACAAAGTGAGAGTGAAATAATTTAAAATTATTTTTCTATTCTTAAAGTGCTTTTTCAGCAACAGTTTTTTCGATAGGTTAAAACTTATAGGCTTAAACTTCAGTAACTTATTTTATCCATTCCATAAAAATATCATTCGGCTTTTCAGTTGGTTTCATGGATATGATATTCAGTTGCCCTTCTGCTTATTTGTTTTGATAAGCAATTTTGATTATATCATGATCTTTATTGATATTTTCAGTATCTGTATTTTTGCCATGTCCATCTGTAACACCTGCCATCATCAGCTTCCTTGGTGCCAGGCTGGCGGCCAGGTCAGGAAGATTATAGGCTTTAAGAGCTCCGGGTACAACTCCGGGAATAAATGAGGAATTATAAAAATGGTTCATCACAATGGATTGGTAAGAGGAAAAAGGTGTGAGCCTTATAACATCACCGGCCCTTATCCCCACTATGCTTCTACCTATAAGTATGGAAGCATACCATATATTATGGGAAACGCTATCAATAAATGCATCTCTGTCAAAAACACCCGGTCCCATTTCGCCCACTCCGATCATATCCGGAGCCAGCACAGTAAAACCATTACTAACAAACCATTCCATCTCACCACCAACAGAAGCTTCGACTGACTTACCGGAAGGATGAAGATAGATCAGGGCTTTATTGTTTGACTTAACCGGTATAATTAACAGGTACGGAATAACATAATTACCTTACTACAATTAAAGTCATTAAAATTATGTCCTTTCAAAACGATGATTAAACTCAGATAATATCTCGCAACCTGTTTGGGTTACAACTACAAGATGCTCAAGGCGTATACCATACCCTTCATGATAAATGGCTGGTTCAAGTGCAATAACCATATTAGGAACTAACTCCGTATCATTGTAAGGAACAATGCGGGGATCCTCATGATAGGCAAGCCCTACCCCATGTCCGCTGTGATGCTTGTATCCTCCTGCAGATGAAAGATGTTCCCTCATTAATTGATCTATAGTACTGGCACGAATTCCTGGTTTTACAGCATTAATACCTGAATCAAGAGCTTCCTTTACAAGATTAAAATGTTCAATCTGGAGGTGAGTTGGTTTACCTATCACAACAGTATTGCACGTATCGCCCCAATAACCATTTAGACAAGGAGTTAAATCAGAAAGGATTAAATCTCCCGATATAATCTTCTTATCCGAAGGATTTCCTCCGCCTTCAAAAGTACGCTCACCGCAGACCATATCGGCCATCATTGGAACGCGTTTGCCTGCTGCTGCATCCATGTCGCCACGGACCAGGGTAAATAGCTCAAGTTCTGTCATACCGGGCTTCCCGTATTTTAACGCAGCCTCCTGGCCTATATCGCATAAATGAGTTGCAGCACGAATAAAGGTAAGCTCTTCGCTATCCTTTATCATTCTAAGATGTGCTAAATCCGTGGATATATCTACAAATTTAATTTTTGGATATGTTAAAGTTAATGATTCTGCAAGAGAATGTGGCAGTGAATTAGCTTCTATTCCAATTCGTGCCTTGCCCATGCCGCTATTTTTAACAAGTTCGTGAATTTTGATAAGAAATTGGGATAAAAAATCCAATGGTTTATCATAAACATAGCTGGCATATTGTTTTACTGAAATACGGGCATCAAGATCAGCAAGTTGATCTGTTTCATTGTCGGCAATAACCAGACCGGTAATTCGTGAAGGAACAACAAATAAGGCTGCTGGAATAAAGTGAAAGGGCGATGATCCGATCTCAAAATTATAGAAATACCCACACAAATATTTGACTGATATTGAAGATGTAAATAAAAAAGCATCAATATCTTTTGCTTTAATTATTTTATTAAGCCGTTCAATTCTATATGCCATTAGTTTATTTAATTGATATTTACTCCAAATTTTCGTATCACTTCCGGATTTAATTCAATACCTAATCCAGGCGCTGTTGGAACATCAATAAATCCATCTTTCTGAACAAATGGTTTAACTAACAGCTCTTTACGAATAGCCGATTCGGTTACAGAGAATTCAAGGAATGGAGCGTGTGGTATGGATGCAATAAAATGTATGGAAGCAGCAACCAGAACACCTGTTTTAAATGCATGAGGTACGCAAAGAATGTTAGCATCGGCTGCAATGGTCGCGATTTTCCTGGCTTCGGTTAAGCCGCCGCAACGGGATATATCGGGTTGTACCACGTCAACGTGGGTTTTCTTTATTAACCTTGAAAAAGCCAGACGACCACTTTCCTCTTCACCTGTAGCAATGCGAACGGGAGAATATTCGGCCAACCGGCGGTATCCTTCCAGATCTTCAGCCGGAAGCGGTTCTTCCAACCAATATGCATTCAGTTGTTCGAGAGCTTTGGCCATATACATAGCTGCTTTCAACCTGTAACGTTTGCCTATGTCGATCATGATCTCCATTTTGTCGCCGGCAGCTTTACGGGAAGCTTTGACCAATTCAACATCGTAGTTTACATTATAACCGAGAGGACCCCAACCAAGTTTAATAGCGGTATATCCTTGCGAGGCATATTTTTCCACTAATTTTTTAACTTCATCGGCCTTATCGGGCATCAGGGCGCTGGCATAAGGACGCACTTTATCCGCATAACTTCCTCCCAGCAACTTATGAACAGGCTTTCCCGTGGCTTTTCCCATAATGTCCCAAATGGCCATGTCAATACCGCTCATTACGTGAATTACAGGGCCACTACGTCCATAGTAGTATGTTTTTGCCCACATGTCGTTCCATATTTGTTCGTAATCAAACGGATCGGCCCCTACAACAACTTCTCTTAAACCGTAGCAGGTGCCATGCGACATATATGCGTCAACAATAGCTTTCCCAACATATGGGGCAGTATCTACTTCACCATATCCGGTAATCCCTTCATCGGTTTCTACTACAATAATCAAATCATCCTGGGTGCCATCAGCTGCCGAAGAAATTTCGGGCAGTTTGAGTATAATTGCCTTAACATTCGTAATCTTCATTGAAATTATAAGTTATGTTATTAAAATACTGTTAGTTAGATTCTCATGATTCGTAAAAAATAACTATTTTGGGGGCAATCCTGAACCAAAACCACCATCAACCACGACAGATGCACCTGTCATAAAAGAAGCATCATCGCTGGCTAAGAAAACCGCTACCCTGCCTACTTCCTCGGGCTTGCCAATGCGCCATAAAGCATGTAGTTTGCCAGCTTCTTCGCGTGCTTTCGCCGGATTGGGCTGGCTTTGGAAATACCCTTCGGCAAGCCCGGCATCGATATAGCCGGGACAAATGCAATTAACTCTGATACCTTCATTACCATGATCGATAGCCATCGCTTTTGTTAACCCTATGATGGCTGCTTTGGTCGTACAATAACCCGCACACATAGGTTCAACAAAAAAGCCATTTACCGACGACATGTTTACAATACTGCCTTTTGTTTGACGTAAATACGGCAGGAAGTGCTTTGAGCACAGAAAAACACCCCCAACATTGATCAACATCTGGAGGTTCCATTCTTCAAACGTAATATCTTCGATGGTTTTGTTTACCTGAATGGCAGCATTGTTTATCAATATGTCAATTTTGGAATAAGTTTTTATAGTAAAAACAACCAGCTGTTTAACAGATTCGGGGTTCGAAACGTCGGTTTTAAATGCAATAGCAGTTCCTTTGCTGACCCTGATTTGCCGAACGGTTTCTTCGGCTCCCTGAAAATTAATGTCGGCTACCACAACTTTGGCACCAGCTTTGGCAAATTCAATTGCACAAGCCCTTCCAATGCCTGAACCTGAGCCAGTTACAACAACAATACGATTATTTAATTTCATATCTAATCTTATTAAATTTGTTATTAAAGTGCTTTATATTTATTATAAACTTCGCGTAACGATTTCCCGTTAAGCAGTTCCTTGCGCGACAAATTTTCCTTATTTACTTTATCTTTAGCTTTTTGAAACACATCCTGCTCTACTGCTTTAGGGACAACAACAATGCCATCGAAGTCGGCATAAATAATATCGCCGGGGTGAACCAGAACTTCACCACAACGAACAGGCACATCATAAGCCTGAACTATAGCACGGCCTTTTGAGTCTAACGGCCTGATTCCTGAGTAGTACACGGGAAAACCCATCCTCATGATTTTAACACAATCGCGTATTTGGCTATCGCATACGCATCCTGCTACTCCATTACGTTTTGCAATGGTGCTCATAAGTTCGCCCCATGGGGCATTGGTACTACCATAATCGGTAGAATGAACAGCTACATCTCCGGCTTTCAGGGAATCCATGGCTTCAATCTCAAGGCCGTAAGGATTTTCTTCTACAATATAATCCGTTTCCATCCAACGAAATGTTCGTGCACGGCCAATAAAACCACAATTCTCAGGATCGGGAAGAAGCGGGCGCAACCGCTGGTGCATAGCCTGGTTTCGGTAACCGAGTTCGTCGAGGATATCGCATACTGCGGCTACATAAAGATTTTTCTTAATAAAACCAAATAATTCTGAATCGGTCTGAAATGTTACCATAAGTTTATCTTGATATTTTACTTAAATTTATTGAGCATATAATTAAATGCTATTTGAGTATATGGATTCTTTATAACCCTCAGGTTGCCGAAAAATCTCCTTCAATTCCCATAATTCACAAAAATAGAATAGTTTGCTCCAGGCTCAACAGTCACAAAAGCATAGTCAGAACCTTTTACCGATCTGGTAATAAAACGGATATCTTTCCCATTCCGGGTAATTCTTTTTATTTGCTTATCCCCATATTTGGATGGAACCATAAACGTCAGGCCATTAATATGTTTTAACGATGAGTTCAGGTTGAACGATAGCTGCTTATTTGACCAGCTTATGTCGGTAAATGTGGCTTCGTCTCTCATTTTGATAAAATCGAGAAGTTTTAATGCTGTCCAAACCGGAATGCCGTTGCTGTTGGCATAAGCTAACATCTTCATTAAAGGAGTTTTGGAAAAATAGTACTCGTCGTTGTGCGACTTTATGTTGATAAAGGAGTATACTTCGCTTTGCAGACTCCTGTCCATCAAGCCCTTAAAACAGTTGTAAAATCCTTCGGGGTCATGACTTTCGTTGTACTCCTGATCATACACGGCATTTAAATGTTGATATACATTTATAATTTTGCCCTTAACATCGGCAAATTTCATTAAAAGACCGCTTCCGGTAAAATTGCCCTGGTTTGTTCCAGGCGGGCCAAGAAAATGCTCTACCTGGTTTGATTTTATATCGTATTGGGCATAGTTTAAGTCCAATTCTATACCATTCTTTTCTTCCAGCCTTGCCTCTGCTCCAAAATCCGGTTTCCCGTCAGCATTCCTGCCACACCATACAAACCAGTGATTAACATTGGTGCGCATTGGTAATCCGTATTTACCGGCTATTTCGTTTTTTTTCATACTTATAGCATTATTCATATTGTTCCAGTCTGGATTACCGGCTTCCTTTGTATCATCTGGATGCCCTGCAATTTCGTGGCCTTTAGCTGTCCATTTATCTACCCATTCTTTGGAAACTTTGTTTATATCTAAGATATATATTGACATTTTTGCGTCTATTGAGTCAACATCGCGGAATTGAGGTTCAAAATCGGTTTCGCTTCGGTACTCGCCGTCGTTGGTAAGTGTTACAAGACATTTCAAGGTAACCGGGAAATACCAGAAACGTGGTAAAGGCTTGGTATACGTGTTCATTTTTTCGATACAATGCGACAATAACACCATTTGTTCATCGGCCTGATTAATAGTACTGTTAGAAACATCCAGCCACCCATCAGTGAATAAATCCATAGCCCTGAGACCGGGAATACCATCCTTTTCAACACCTGCAAACAATGGGTTACCCTGCCGGGTATATACAATACTTTTTGGCAGGTTGTAAAGAAAAGCCACAGTATGGCCTTGCCCGTAATCATTGCTTACAACTGCTGGAAAGCCATTTTCAGATGTTTTGTCGATAAATAAAGTCGCAATTGTTTTTACATTATTCACTGATAATTCTCCAGCTGGTCCGTGAAATTGTAATTTTTTGCCGGGCAAGCTTTTGCCTTCGAAAGTTGTTGTGTCAATGCCAATATAACCATCAGTAATATTTCCACCTCTCGATGTAATACCAAAAAGCTGATTAAGAGCAGGATCGGGGCAGAATGAAATCAGGTTTCCCCCCTTACGAACAAATTTAAAAAGCATTTCTTGTGCAGGCTGACCTATTTTGGATTCTGCAAGTATTATTACTTCAAATCTATTAAGGTATTTTGCTGTAACTTTTTTGCTTGTAAGTGAATCCATTGCAAATTCATTCCATCCTTCTGTTTTGAGTATTTCTCCGGTATAGGTACCGAAACCATTGTCGGTTGCCAGAATCAATATCGGCACAGCGGAATATTTTATTCCGCAGCCAGATATTCCATAGAAAAGTACAAAGGTTGTTAGGATGAGAATTCTTCGATTCATTGAATGATAGTTAATAAAACTTCCTTGTTCTATTGGTTAATCCTTTCAGAGTACTCGTCAGTATATTACAATCTTCCACTACCTGGTAATCAAATAGACCTACACAGGCGAAATCTGCTCCTTTCTCGAAGGTGTATTTAAAACCGTCTTCCGGTTTAATAGCACCTGCAGCCAAAATTTTAAAGGCGATCCAGGGCTTATTTAAAGTTTCCATATATTTCGCTGTTTCTTCCGGTTCCCTGCACCAGTAGTTATCAATCTCATTCTTAATTACGGTCCCTTTAGGTTCATCAGCCTGATATGACCAATAATTTCGCTCATGAAGTGTTTTAAAATGAAAATCAACAGGGAATCCTTTTTCTTCCATGGTTTTAACGACTTCCAATTCATGGCTGCCAACCCCTAAAGGAATTCCTTTTCCCTGGAAATGCCTAAACCATTTATCAAATAAGTCAATATGCCCCTGGCTTATCCATCTATCTGCTGTATTACCCATTATGAGAATAGCATCTGCACCATTATCTATTGCAAACTGACCATTTGTGAAAACATCATTATCCTCTGGATAAGTTGCTGCTAACCATTGGATTTTCCCTCCCTGCTTCCTGTATTTATTCAATGGATTAACTATATCAGGAGCAGTCCTCATAAGAACAGTATTTATCCCGCAGGCTTCACATAACCTGATCGTCTCCCATATTTTTTCCTGGGTAAAATATTTCCTCACAAGACTTGAGACATAAATAAGGTCACGGGCATGCGCGTAGCCAACGATCAGATTACCCCCGCAAATCAGTCGACTGACTTCAAGTTTACCTATTCGTCCTTTTGGAACCTTTTCTTTTAATTCTTTAAGATTTGAGAAATTTGCCAACGTGGATGTGGCCCCTGATACTGCATTAACTTTCAGATCTTTTTCTTCATAACTTTCATATCCGAAGCTCTTTAATGCAGCATAGGCGAATCCGCCCATTACAGGAATTGTAATAAGGTTTTTCAAAACTCTTCGTCGGTCGAGCATAGGCAGATCTGCAAATACAGGATTATCGGTTTTAGGAACTTCAATAGATCCTATTGTTCTGATTCTATCAACTTTTCTTCTCTTTTTCCACAGTATTATCAGGTTGTCAGTACCAAACATCCACTGGATAGGAATTCTTGCCAGTAAGACAAGGACGAACATTTCGATAAGATTCTTGTTAACCCAGATAAAATTACCTTCCGTTGAATTGCCATCCATAATCCCCACGAATGGGGGATGTGCAATGTAATAGAGCATAAGCAATGCAGCTCCAGACCAGGAGGCAACTCGTGTAAATAATCCTACCAACAAACCTGCTCCAATAAAAATCAAACCCCATGTATTAAGAAAATCAATGACCCCAACCATAGAATGATTGACAGCTACAGCTCTAAATATTCCAGAAAACACCCAGGTAGATTGAAATAAATAAGGGCCGGCACTCCATGAGGGACTTGCAAGTTTGACTATTCCTTCATATAAAAAGTGCCATCCAATAAGGATCCTTAAACTGGTAAAAAGCCACAGAGGCACTTTGATTTGATCTTTCATAGTTTTATTTAATATTTAACCTATTTTTCTAATTTGAATTATATAGCCAGGAAAAGAACCGGCATGTGAGCAAAAACCGTTTAATTTACTTTTTTAATTAAAATTTTAATGTGGTACGGTCTGGAATTAAAATACATATCAAGGATTATGTGATTTATTGGCTTCATTCGCAATTTTTTCGTAAATTACTTTTGCATGCTGGTATCTTTTCTGAACAACATCCAGATCATGGGTAAAATACTGTTTCCATGGACCACCATCTGCGATGTTGACCAGAATGTTATCAATCCACCTGACAAAATAAAGTGCATCTTCAACACTTGCACGTACAGGTGCATTTTTTACAGTAATATAAACCGGTGCTGTGTGAGACTGGTGTCCTTTATCATCCATCCGGCGGGCACATATCCAGCTGCTTTCCATAATTGTCTGACATGTTTTCAGAATTACGGGTTCTCCCGGTTTAGCTGTTCCTTCCTGTATTGCGACTATCTTCCCGTTACATACCAGCTCTATTCTGCCGGTCAATTCTTTTATTGATGTCCACTTTACTTCAATATTGATAACTCCCTTATCTTGCAATTTTATCTCATCACCAGGTGATGCCTTTCCATTAACTTTCAAATCAAGGAATTCAATATGTCCATTTGTTGTTACTACTGTTCTACCTTGCTTGATTCCTTCAATCCAATGTTGATAGGTCATAGGTTGATCTTTCACCCGGGCATAGGTTAACAGAGAGCCAAAAGGCTGGCTGTTATTACATGGAAAATCAGTTCCGGCTGCCCAGCCAAGCCTGAAACCACAATTCAATAGTTTATAATAAGCATTTACGGCTGCATCATTTAACCATACATCTTCAGCCAGAAAGTCAATTGTACCCAATGCAGCCTCGACAGGATAATCAACAGGTATACAACAATTCAACGCATTCTGAATGGAATCGTTCAGATACTGCATGTGGCAAAATCCAACTATCGCATTTTGAGATTTTCCCCATTCAATAATTCTATAGGGAGATTCGTCCCATATCTGATGGGCTTCTTTAAGACCAAGAAGAATCAGGTGCCCTCCAAGGGCTTTATGCTCAAATGTAGTACCGAAAGGATCAAAATGCCATTCGGAATCCCAATGTACTATTCTCCCGCGTCTTGATTGAATTGCATCGATACCGTTAACTTTTGGCAGATCCGTCTTGCTGTCTTTCACTTCACCATCTCCCATATCAGCCAAAACCGAAATGACAGCCAGATTATTGGGTTCCATCATTTTGGTCAGTTCGGTTTCTGACAATACAGATGTGCCTTCTCCGCAATTCCGGTGTATATGTATATCACCGGCATACCAGTCCACAGGTTCGGGTTTATCATAATTAATTGCTCCTTGTCCCGGATTGGCAATCCCTGTTATTGTGAATATGCAATTGGAGGGGATAGAGGCTTGAAAAGATTCTCCTGTGACCATGATCTCACTGTTCTTCAGGAAATTTCCGCTGGAATTGGTATATATCATTTCCAGGTTTTTAATGAGCGGCAAGTTGGCAAGGGTGCCTTTCAGGGTTACTTCAGCCTCCTTTTTATTAATTCCGGCAATAGTTATTCTGCATGATACAGGGTCATAAAAAGCTATTAATGGCAATTCTTTCGGAGTATCGGATACACCAATCTGCCATGAACCGGGGGTGAGATATTTTGAAATTTGTGAAACAGCATAAAAATGTTTCCTGGGAGTAAATGTTTTTGTAACAGGATCGTATCCTAAAATCCCCCAGTAACTGAACAAACTGGGTTTGTGATGCTCATAATAACTATCATAACCTTCCCATAGCAAGCATGCAGATGCTCCGTTTTTTATCAGGTCAATGAGATAATTTACACAGTCACCAGCGTATTTATAATCATAAACCCCTATCTTGCCATCATCAAGGCCATCACGCCAGGCGTTGCATTCCGTCATCCACAGGCTGGTTGTCGGATACGCGGATAATTTCAGAAATTCGGAAGCCGGGGCATAATAGCCACCATAACTATGGAGGCCCACATGGGCCAACTTTGACATGATCACCGGGTCGGCCATTATAGCAGGGAGGTATTCATTAATGCCATTGTTCATACCGGCAACATCAGGTACGACAATTTTTATATCCCCCAATCCCAGTGTTTCCATCCGGTCAACCAGCTTTCGTAATATCACGGCGTATTGCTTTGCACCTACAGTGGGTCCTTCTTTTCGGATATCCGGTTCATTCATCGGACCGAATAATCCAATTTGCAGGTGGCGGGTATTTTTGGCATAATACAGGAACGATACAAGTAATTCTACATATTCGTCTTCATACCCTGGTTTGACGATACTATCTCCCATCCAGGAAGGCAAACGTCCCATGAGATTCAGCATCATATAATCCTTTACTCCATGAACATTCAGATACTCGATCATATCCCAGGCCTTTTGAAACTTGGGTGTTTCGTATAATTGGTTATAAAAAACCCAATTAAATGTAAACGGATCATCGTTATCGTTTATCACTTCCCATTTCTCAACCGTTTCAACAATAACTCTCCAGATGGTAAAATTCATCGAATCAAGCAATAAATTCACTGCCGGTTTGAGTTCATCACCATTCCAGCTTCGCGTATTGGCATTAACTCCAATTCCATCCAACTGCTGAAATCGTTTTGCACCATCAATCTGCAGGGAAACAATGGAGGGCTGAGCATTTATAGAGCTGGATAAAAAACCTGCATAAACAATCAGCAATATGCTTTTTATCAGAGCATTAGTTGTTTTTTTTATCATATTTAAGAATTTAAAATGAGTATCTGGAATCATATACATTCTTAAATTGATTTTGACTTCGTCGAGCTCTGCTTCGCTCAGGTTCAGGCACTCAATCTTTTTTGTTAATGATATCAGATAGTCTATTTTTTAATATTAATATTAATTACAAAACACCCTTTGTGGCTGTTTTATTACTTTTCAGTTCCTGAAGATTCGTGAGCATTCAGTTTAATGAAACCTAATTGCATATCGAGTGTTTTGCCAGCATCGTTAATTTCAGCAATAAATTTGGCATTGTTTGCACCTGGAGAAGCATTTAAGCTAAGAGCAACATCATATTTTGCATGTGGGCTTATTTTAAATAACCCATCAGGTATACCTTTTACTGAGTATTCGGCTGGAACATTTTTTAGACTCAGGGAAATGCGTTTCTCTTTATTAGTCTTGTTCCCGATACTTAATTTTAATACTTTGGATTCACCAACAAGTATTTCCGGAGTTCCGTTATAATCGCATATAAAAGAAAGATCATCAGTATTGCGGGTGATTTGATAGGGAGACCTCCTCCAGATAAGCGAGAGTTCATTTTTGTCTTTGGCAAGTAATTCATACTGATTTGATAAGTTGGTTTTACTTGAAGTTATCTTAAGCGGTGATTGATAAAATTCAGCAACCTTTTTTTGTATCGCAACTGTTTTATCTGTCAGAACCTGTAAGGTTGCCGGCGCTTCAAATCCGCTAATAGCTACAGTTTTTATCCCATCGCCAATTGGTGCTCTCCATTTTTCAGGGATAATGGTCGTGCCATAAATAATACCGAAAATTGAGCCCAGAGTAGCACCTGTACAATCAGTATCATCGCCACAATTGACAGCAATGCAGATGGATTTGCCAAAATCACTATCACCATAGAGCCAGCCAATCATTGTGAAGGCAACATTTCGCGGAGCCTGAAACCAACCAAGATCTTCGGTAGCAGTTATTACAGCTTCACGAGCTTGCTGCCATGTTATGCCATTTTTCTTTGCTTCAACAGCAGTGTTCACGGCAGTTGCAACGCGGCAATCACCTGGAATCATTGAGAGAGCAAATTGTATTAATTTATCTCTGTCTTTTTCAATAAATGCTGCACTTTCGAGTGTGGCGGTAAATATTTCTGCAAAAGTGCCTTCAGAACAACCGTGGTCAACACAAGCATCATTCCATGCAAATTGTGCAGCAAGTAGTGGATTTCCTGGTGCAAGGCATGCCCAAATTTCGGAACGAATCCAGGCACCATTACTTGTCTTCCATTTTGCATTGTTATATTCACCAGACAGAGGAGGCATAATACCTAATCGCATATTGACTTTGCCTACTCCATATTCGTTCCAATTAACAGGTACGTATTTAAGCCAGTATTCACCAAGTGTATAGGCATCAACACGGTAATTATTCTCTTCCATAGCTTTTAGCCAGAGAATTTGCAGATCAAGGTCATCGTTAGCTGCCGGTTCACCTTCTTTTATCTTTGTGTAGAAAGTAATGTTGTTGACATCAGTTTTACCTTCAAAGGGCATCCCCAAAGTTCCACCTATATTTTTACCCAGCCAGCAGGCATATACCCGGTCACGAAATTCAGCTTCGTTGATGGTTGATTTTTTGGTCATTGTTTTGCATTGACTGAATAAAATCATAATAAAAATAAAGATGAACGTTTGTCTGAGTTTAAAGAATAGATTCTTTCTCATAAGTTTAAGTTTTAATTAAGGGCTAATTTGGCAAGATAAACTCATAAATTTAAAATAGATGTTATGTTACAATATAATCATCCATGAATTATTACAGTTCTGCTACTTTTTTGAAGTAGATCCTGAAATTGTTACTCTACAGGCAACTTTGTGCCTGATGCTTAAGGCATAATCGCCTTGTCCGAGGTCCTTAAGCGTGTAAGTGTCAGGTTTCACATCCTTGCTCCCGGAAATAACAGCTCCGTTAATGGTAATTTGTACTGGCTTAAAAGCGAGCCGCAGGTATTCGGTTCCATTATCAACCGTAGCGGTGTATTTTACCTGTCCTGGAGTGTATTGAACATTCCTAAGTACCACTTCGGAGTACAATATATGGTTTTCATGTGGCGGGGCCCATTCCGGAACACCGGCAAAAGCTTGATAAAACATCCTGGGACATTCACCATAACAGTCAGACCACCAGCTTAAAATGCCTTTGCTCACCGGACTTTCAAAAGCCATTCCGGTAGAATCGTTGCAATAGGTGACCCAGTTCAATGAACGATATGCCTTTTCCTTATAGGACTCATCGCCCGAAACCGCATACCATCGTGCGCAGGCAGCAGCATACCTGGCTGTTTGATAGTCCATTTTATAATTGAAGGAATCCTGTTCTCCAACAATGTTTGCTCCCCACATGGTTGAAGGTTCTCCAGGCGCTGTGCGGAAAACAAAATTGTCCTCGGTCCATTTGATCAACATGGGAATATTTGTTTTCCAGTCCGGGTCGAGATCAGGGTAATCAAATAGGCACAGAGTAGTATTGCTGGCGCTCAGGTTGCTTTTGTACGTATTGCTTTTCACATCTGTATCTGAATGACCGTCAGTCCAGTATCCGGTTTTTAAGGGGTATTGCAGGATGAAATCTCTGGTTTTATCACGGGCATCCTTGAATGCCTTCACATTGCCTAAATTTGCCCGTATTAAATTCTCCAACAGCATATAACATCCGGTCCAGTTAGCTCCATAGGGTGCAGTAACCCTGCCATCGTCCATAACAATCCTGTATGGCCAGACCGACTGGTCCTGATTTCCTGTATGAACGTTCTTTACCAGTACGTCGGCAACATTAAGGGCAGCAGAAAGGTATTTTTTTTCACCGGTATAACGGTACATCCTGTAATAAGTCAAACCCATTTCACCTGCATGGTCTACCTGTATTTCATTCAATACCAGCCTCCCGGCATTTGAAAATCCACGAAATATAGTGTCACCTGCATTGGTAGTGGTATAAGGAAAATTGGGCCAGGCAAATTTTGGGGAACTGGTTCCATGTTCCAGGGTGTAATCGACAAAATCTCTGATTATCTTCATTACAACCGTATCACCGGTGTATGCATAGTACAAGCGTGCTGATTCAAACCAGTTAGGTATTTTTTCGCCAATATCATTCATCCAGGTATCAGGTTCAATATTTCCGTTTGTTACTTTGAATGCACAATAGAAATAATATTGCGGATATCTTGACCTGGGATCGGGTCCTGGTGAATTGGGGACTCTAGTCTTTATAAAATCCCATCGCAGGTGAAGAAAATGATCATAAGCGTTTTCATGGGGTATGTACCACGGAATAACCTTGTTTTGTTCATCCAATACCACTTTATGGGTGCAAAAAGTTGTATCGGGTATCACCTTAGGCTGACTTTTGCATGATATCAGCACGATAAGAAATAGGATTAATGCCTGTTTCATAATTCTTTATGTTTCCGTTTATTCATTATTATTTTAAATGTGCAATGACAAAATAGCTCATTTTTTTCTTTTATGATGAAATCGGAGTATCCAATGGTCTCGTCATGTGTACCGCTATAGTGAAGTATTATTTCAAGAATATCTCCCCGAGTTTGTACCATCCGGGTTCTGTTTCTCTTTCCTGCTTCATGGCCAGCTG
>JBGOZX010000073.1:0-20315 GCA_041480425.1 Bacteroidia bacterium | reverse complement strand
GCAATCTGAATAACTCCGGTACTGTTGATAGATCTCCTGCCGGGAAATCTGACGAAAGATTTAGCAGACTCTCTTTGCTGAAAAATGAGCTGGGGAAAATGGCATCAGTTTACGGTATCCCCGGATTTAAATATTTAAATGACCTTAATCCTGATCGATTTACCCCGCAAGTTGCTGAATCTCTATCCGTTAACCTGAAAGAAATCAATGACCTTTTCAGCGAAATATCAAATTCGGCAAATGAGCGGAGAGATCAGTTTTATAACCTTAATAGTGTCAAGCTCAAGAAGATGGAGAAAGATTATTACAATTTCAAGCTTGAAGAAATAGTTACAAAATACTATGAACCAAATAAGATTCTCATTTATAAGAATTCATTAATTCAAAATACGGATCCGGTTTATCTCGATCCATATAAAAAAGGATTTCTTAATTTCAGAACCCATTTTTATGCCCCTTCTAAGTATATTTTTGGTATCAAGACCGACACCTTTGTTTTTAATATATCCCTTGTACTTCTAAGCACAATTCTCCTTTATCTCGCTCTATATTATAATTTGTTAGGCAAGGTCGTAAGCTTAGGCCAGAAATTTAGACTCCGAAAATGAATAATTAATATCTTGTTAATCTGTTTTTTTATATTTTTGTAATAACCAATAGATTATCCTGAATGAAAGGAAGTGTGATTTTGTTTTCATTTTTTGTTGTTCTTGTTTGTTTTTCATGCAGGAACACTTCAAAAAAGACAGGCGAGTTTATATTCCCTGAAGCAGATTCTGTACCTGTAGCTGAAGCTGAAAAACTGAGCACAGAAGCCATAGAAGAGATATCCAGGAATATCACTTCCCCGGTTGAAATTGCTAATCTTCTTCAGTTAATGGGGGTACCATTTTCCCCTGATTATCTAGCTTCATCAGTTGATGCAAATGACCAGACCACTTCTTTCGACAAAGCACTGACACTTGGAATTCTGGGTGCTGATCTCGGATATCTTAATATGTATGAGAAGACAGGATCTTCAATTGAGGTACTATCTTCTATAAAGAAACTATCTGAAGGGATCAATGTTGGTCAATTTTTTGATTTTGAGACCATTAAAAGACTCTCTCTAAATAAATCCAACCTCGACTCTCTCTTATTTCTATCTCTTGATTCTTATACCCAGATTGATAAGTATTTAAGAGAAAGCAATCGCGGACAGTTATCCTCCTTAATGATAATCGGCGTCTGGATCGAGGGTCAGTATCTTGCTACGCAGGTACTGAAGCAATATCCCGATACCATGCTAAGAGATCGCATCGGTGAACAAAAAATTATCTTAAATGATCTGATCCTGCTTGCCAGTCCTTACTGCAATCATGATAATGAATTCAGAGAACTTTGTGATTATCTCCAACAGATTAAAGTAAAATACCGTGATGTCAGAATAACGTTTACTCAGGGCGATCCTGTCAGCACTGAAAAGGATGGAGGGCTTGTTATTACTCAGACTGAAACCAGCAAAGTTGAAATGACTGATAAGCAGCTGGCAGGAATAACTGATATTTCCAGAATCGTAAGAAACAAACTAATTGTAAGTAATTAGTATGAAAAAGTATATTATTGCAATCTTTTTTTTGTTTACAACAGTTACCCTTTCATTCGGACAGGCAACTGATCAACTTGTAAGTAATTGCGTATTGAACGCCGGATCTACTGCAAAGTATCTGAAAGATTTCAGAATACAACTGGGAAAAGGAACATCCCAGAGTGACTTAAGATATAAAGCTAATATGTCGCTCTGGAAAAATACAAAATACCGGTTCACAATGTGCAATGCCGATGGTTCAAAAGGACAGCTTATTCTTAATATCAGAGATGATGCAAATAAAGTTGTACTCTCATCATTTGATCAAAAGGCAGGAAAGATATATCCCTATGTTGATTTTATTTGTAATAAAAGTGGTATTTACCAGTTATATTACGATTTCACTGACGCACAACAGGGATCAGGGGTTGGAGTTGTTTCAATGATAAAGTAGGACTTTCAGAAAATATACAGTATCTGTATCAAAGCTACCAACATAAACAGTAACGTGAATAAGATCTCAGGTACCAGTTTCTTTTTCACAAATACAAAATAATGTGACATGAAATAGCTGGCCGGGATCCCCGCCAACCAGAATATTTCAACAGATACCGATTGTAAAATAAGGAACATTCCTGCCGAAATTAAAAATGCCCATATGAGCAGATAAAAAGTTTTGCGCGCTCTGATCTTCCTGGTATTCATCAGAGTCATCATATGTACAAAACTTACCAGGATTATTATACCAAAAAATATCAATGCAACAATGGTGGCTCCCGAAAAGATATAATCAATCTGCCACATGAATAGGTTATACTTCACAACTGATATAAAAGAACTTATATCTTTCCCAATTACATAAAACAAACCAAAAGTAAGTAACCAGGGAGTTGTTAATCCAAGGATGGAAATAATGATTTCTCTGAGATTTCCTGTTCTTAGTAATGCTATCCCTATAATTACCAGTAGCCCAAACCAGATAAAGTTCGCATAAAAGAGGCTACCGGTGCTTATCAGTAATCCGGCATCAAAAAAATTAAAAGCGGTGCCCTGCATCCTGTAGGCATCCATAATTCTTCTTGCCGCAAGAACAAGAAAAACTGCTGCGGGCAGAACAGGGTTTAATATCTGGTATTCGGGAAATAGTCCTGTTAATAAAATATAAATTAGTGCCGGCAGGAACGTCCTTTCACTAATAAAAAGGACAGATGTATTAAAACTTACAAGAAGAAAAGCGATCAGGAGTACAAGCAAAAAGGAAAACAAAACACCTGCCAGAGGATTATTGCCGGTAATAGTTTCCAATACGCTGAAAAGAGGCATTGGATTAGTATCAAAATGTAAAGATGAAGGTAACTTTGGATTCAGAAACGAACTGACCCAAACAGAAAGGACAATAATAAAAATCAGAATTATAACATCCGGACCGGTTCCTTTGAATCTTTTTAAAAGCATAAAATCTATAAATCAAATCCTATATCGGTTCTGTAGTAAAAATCTTTGAAAGAGACCAATTCTGCATTTCTGTACGAACCTTCCAGGGCCTCTTTCAAAGTCATTCCCCAGGAGCTGACTGCAAGCACTCGTCCTCCAGATGTAACTACCTTATTATCTGCATTCTTTGTCCCGGCATGAAATATAACGCACTCCCTTGTTTTATCAAGTCCGGAAATTTCTTTCCCCTTTTCATAATAACCGGGATATCCTCCCGATACAAGCATGACTGTTGTCACAAACCTCTCATCGATAACTAAATCCCTTTCTGATAGATCGCCTTTTGCAACACCTTCAATCAGATCGTACAGATCCGACTTTATCCTTGGAATTATTACTTCTGATTCTGGATCACCGAGCCGGGCATTGTATTCTATTACATAAGGATCACCATTTACATTTATAAGTCCAAAGAAAATAAATCCCTTATATTCAATCCCCTCTTCCGATAATCCCATCATTGTAGGATCTATTATCCTCTTCTTCACCTTTTGCATGAAAATCTGATCTGCAAAAGGCACAGGAGAGACAGCTCCCATCCCGCCGGTATTTAGCCCTTTATCACCCTCTCCCACTCTCTTGTAATCTTTTGCAGCAGGCAATAACTTATAGGATTTCCCGTCGGTGATGAGAAATACCGATAACTCAATACCTCTCAGAAACTGTTCAATTACCACCCTTTGACCGGCATTACCGAACTTACCATTGATAATTGCTTTTAACTCCTCTTCAGCTTCACGCATATCATCAATTATTAAAACTCCTTTACCCGCGGCCAGTCCATCGGCTTTGATTACATAGGGAGGATTGAGTGTTTTCAAAAACCCATGCGCATCCTGCAGAGTTGTTTTGTCAAAACTTTTATAAGCCGCGGTGGGGATATTATGCCTTGTAAGAAAGGCTTTTGCAAAATCCTTGCTTCCCTCAAGCCGGGCAGCAGATTTACCAGGGCCTATTACTGGAATTGTTTTAAGAAGATCATCTTTCAGGAAAAAGTCATGAATTCCTGCTACCAGGGGTGCTTCAGGTCCTACAATCACTATTCCAATTCTGTTATCGGTAACAGCTTTCTTAACCTCTTCAAAATTTTCTGGATCGATCTTCAGGTTTGTACCTATTTCGTGTGTCCCGGCATTACCGGGACCAATAAAAATCCTGTCGATTTTTTTACTTTGTGCAAGTTTCCAGGCCAGAGCATGCTCCCTGCCACCAGATCCAAGAATCAGAATATTCATTTATAATATGATATAATGGTTTTTCAAAAGTAGCATTTCATTCCGACAAACAAAATCCCGCTGCGATAATACAAGCTAGCCTGCATCTGTCATCCGGCTGAATCTTGAGAAAGTCTGCATCACATTATCTACATAGGTTTTTGATACCGGTATATCTATAACCGATGGATTATCAAGCTCCAGCTTAAGACCATCCTTGTCTTTCCTTATCACTTTAACTTTCTCGAAATTAACCATATACGATCTGTGACAACGAATAATTTCAGTGCCCGCAAAATTTTCTTCCATTTTTTTCAGAGTGTCACGCAACAGGTATTTGGATACTTTCCCTTTGTTCAGATAACAAATACTGACATAATTTTCATCTGATTCAAGATAAAGGAGACTCTCTTTTTTTACTGAAAATTTAAGGATGGATTTATCATCATAAAAAGGGATCATATCTCTTATATTACCTGAATAAGACTGAAGGTCGGCCATTCGTTCAATCTGTTCCTTTTTATCCTGCCACGAAAAATAAAGCCACATCACAGAATATGGTAATAAGAGCACCAGCGCTGTATTTCGTGCTGATAATTTTACAAGATCAGTAAAAATCCGGATATCTTTTAGTATGAACTTTTCAAACAAGGCATAAAACATTGCCATTAACATAATTTCGGCAAATATCCAAACCAGGTATTGCAAAATATTAATGATATGCTTCCTGCAAACGGAATACATCACAATCCTGCTTATTACAACGACAAGTACCCCGGTTAGAATGACCAGACTTGAATAAGTCAGGAACTCCAGTTTTGTAAGATTGAACCATTTGTTTGCACCAAATGGTGAATAAATATTGATGAATACCAGTGCGAAAAGAGATGTAAACAAAATTAACTTGACAATGTTCCTCTTTTCAAAAAGATATGGCGGTAATGGTTTCAGAAAGTCCGACATTGGATTGTTATTAATAAAATACAAAATTAGTTTTTTTCTTGCTTCCGGTTTATTTTAAAAATTTACGTTTGAAACCTATTGTGAAATTCTATCCCATATAGAATAATTACGTCACTTAATTTCGATTTACGTCCCAGCGAATATTCATCCGGCACATTTATTTGTCAACTCCAAACGCCGGGTATTCCTTTGCAGAATAAACAAACTGGTATGTATCAGATGGAGTATACAAAAAAATATAATGAGCTGAGATCTGTTTTTAATCCTGATATAAAAGAAATTACAATTCCCGGTTCAGATATCAGAATTATTAATACAGGATTCACCTCTGATTCCATGTCAGATGGTTTTTCCAACAAAAATGATACATCGATCACAGAAAATATCACCTTTTCATATCCGGTTTTTGTTCCTGCAAATAGTGACAGCAAAAAAGTGATCTTATTGCTTCATGGCCTGAATGAAAGAAGCTGGTTAAAATATCTTGTCTGGGCTTTCTATCTCTCACAGGACACAGGTAGTTATGTCATACTCTTCCCTATATCTTTTCATATCAACCGTTCTCCGGTTGCATGGAAGGATCCAAGAGCAATGTTCCATTTTTTGAAAGAGCGTAATATGACCTATAGTGACATCAATATGTCAAGCATCGCAAATATAGCATTGAGTAACCGGCTGACTGAAGATCCAATGCGCTTTTTTAACTCAGGGTACCAAACCGCGCATGATATAGTAAAACTGATGTTTCTAATAAAGAATGGGAAGCATCAGGTTATTCCGGGAGGTAGTAAAGTAAATATTTTTTCATATTCAATCGGAGCCTTTCTTGCCCAGATAATTCTTATGGGAAATCCCAAAAACCTCTTTTCAGAATCCAGGCTTTTTATGTTCTGTGGCGGATCCGTCTTCAGTAACATGCACGGAACGTCAAAACTAATTATGGATAGTCTGGCTTACAAAAAAGTATACAGCTATTATATGAATGATTTTGAAAAAGAGATTACCGGTAAAAGTCCTTTGGTCGATTTTTTTCGCTCCAGTCAGATCGGTATGGCTTTCCGGTCGATGATTGATTTAGGAAGGTTTAAAACATTCAGGGAAAATGTGCTAAGAAGATTAAGAGAACAGACCTATTCAATAGCATTATCGAAAGATACTGTTATCCCGGCAGCGGGTATTGTTGAAACCATGTGTAGCCCGACCAGGAATAAGCGTTACCCGGTTGAGGTCTGGGATTTTCACTATTCCTACTCTCACGAAAATCCCTTCCCTGTTTTTGACACATCACTTAGTCGGGAAGTTGACAAAAGTTTTGAGCGGCTGTTTACCGCAGCAAGTTCATTCCTGGCCTGATAATAAAGGAATTACAAATTTATATCCTTCACTGGTTGCGTATTCAATGAATTCCCCGAGAAAAGATTCAACCGTAGATGAAGTTTTATCATGTAACGCAATAACTGAACCTGGTCGGATTTTTTTCTTTAGTATTATCAGGGAATTCTCACTGCCAAACCTCCGGTCAAAATCGTAAGGCATCGTATCCCAGAACACTATTTTAAATGTCTTTACCAGCTTCCGGTATTGAGTTAAACTTAAACGGCCATAGGGAGGACGGAATAACCCTGATGAGGTAAATGGGGAAGCTCTGACAGTATTTTCAATATATCTCTTTATAGAAGTTCTCCAGCCGTCAAGGTGGTGGTATCCATGATTGCCAATAATATGACCTCCCGAGATAATCAGACTAATTAGTTCGGGATACTTCTCAGCTGCACTGCCATTACAAAAAAATGTAGCCTTAACATTATGATTACCAAGAATATCAAGAATCCTTAAAGTAGATCCAGGGTTGGGACCATCATCAAAAGTCAGGCACAATACTTTTTCAGATGTTTTTATCCTGAAGATCGCCTCTGGAAAAAGAAATCCTGCAATAAAGCCTGGCCTGAAAAGCCGCATAGGATTTTATTTTTTTGAATAGAGTTTGCTGTAATAATTACTAACCTCCGGTTCCACTGTTCTTGTCAGGGAGTCCAGTTTCAAACTTATCGACATATTATAAATATCCAGCATGGACTGCATATTGATCCCGATCGGATATTCAAGTCCAAATCGGTATTCAGGTCTCAGGTTAACAGCATAATCTAGATACTCCTTTGAATATTTCATTATATCGCTCACTATCTTTACTCCCTCCTCTTTTTCCCCTGCTCTGATCAGCACTTCTGCAAGACTAAGAGTGAAGAAGTCATTCGGCAGCTTATCAGCCGGTACAATCTCAATTCCCCGGTGTACAACTTCAACAGCTTTGGTGGTATCTCCAGCCTGAAGTAATGCTTTCCCAAGGTTTCCGAAAAGCCGTCTGAAATTGCTGAACATCCGTTTGTTATTTTCATCCAGATAAACAGAGGGATCAGCAGCATTTCCCCATTCAAATTTATTCATCATGTTGTCATACATCACTACCGGATCAATCATTCCAAATTCACCCTGCTCAGGCTCCCTGGTTTTTATCGGGACAATCCGGTAGGTCAGCCCTTCCTGGATGAAATACTTTTCAAGTCCCTTATACTGGCTTGATGGAACAGTAGTCGAAAAGTAAACAGGTCTTTTCCATTTGTTGGTGGAAAGAAGGTCCATAATGGCAAGATCTCCCTTAAAGGCATCCTTTTCAGAGTATTCCCATATCATGGGAGACACAATCCTGTCCTTAAAATAATCCTTAACAGTACCATTCGAAAGAACTTCTGCAGTATCAACATTGATTATAAACTTGTTAGCAGGAATATAATTGAGGTAGTCCCCTCTGCCACTTATATCAACCATATATTTCTTATCATCAAATCCTGCAAACTGAACGACCTGGCTAAGTTCAACAGGTTTATCGATCCTGCTGTTGACAGGCAGCTGGTTTCTGACGCCCTCAATATATTTTTCAGGACCGAGGGTAAGCGGAAGAGGATCGGAATCAAAAGCTTTTTGTCTCATCATATCTATATACCAGCCTGCCTGAAAATAGCTCAGGTTTGTGACTCGTACATCAGTTCTTACCTTTTCAACATCCTGAACATACCAGACCGGGAATGAATCGTTATCACCATATGTAAATAAAACGCTGTTGGGAGCACATGATTTAAGGTAGTTGGCCCCGATATCCCTTGCAGTGTAGCGGCCTGACCTGTCGTGATCGTTCCAGTTCTGGACTGCCATCAGAACCGGGCAGACAAGCATAAGGATTACAAATACAACAGCCGCTGATGCTTTTTCTTTAAGAAATTTCCGCAGATTCTCATAAATATACATAAATCCTATACCTATCCATATGGCAAAAGCATAAAATGATCCCGCATAAGCATAATCCCTTTCCCTCGGTTGATTAGGATACTGATTGAGATAAAAGATTATTGCGATACCGGTCATAATGAAAAACGCTAAAACCAGCCAGAAGCTATTTCTGTCGTTCCTGTATTGCCAAAATATACCTGCAAGACCGATCAGAAGCGGCAGGAAAAAATATCTGTTTCTTCCGGGATTGGTTTTAAGATCGGCAGGAATATTATCCAGGTCACCGAGCCTTGCTTCATCAATGAATTTTATTCCGCTTATCCAGTTCCCATGCAGGGAATTACCGTTCCCCTGAATATCATTCTGCCTTCCTGCAAAATTCCACATGAAATACCTCAGGTACATGAATCCTGTCTGATATCTGAAAAAATAACGCAGATTCTCTCCGAATGTCGGACAAACAATAGTTTCCTTTCCTGATCCGGAGCTGACAGAATATTTTCTTCCGGTTACTTTGCCCCAGTATTTGTAAGCGCTTTCGTGTTCAGGATCAGAACTGTACATACGGGGAAAAATAGTCTGGAATTCTTTATTGTACTCATATTCAGGCCCGTAATATGGTTTATATTTCCCTGCAATCTTATTATATCCTGCAATTACGTTCTTAACATCAGTCACAGGAGCGCTGTAATAGTTCCCGAAAAATTTTGGGGAGCTGCCATATTGCTCCATATTAATATAATATGAAAGAGAAAAAATATCCGATGGGTTATTCTGATTCATAGGTGGTCTGGCAGATGATCTGATCATAATCATCGCATATGATGAATAACCGATCATAACCACTGTTATCGCGGTCATAATATAATTCAAAACCACCCTGTTACTCTTAAGGGAGTATTTAATGCTAAAAACCAGAGCGGCAATAAGAACTATCACAAAGAATAACAGCCCGCTGTTATAAGGTAACCCTATTACGTTCACGAAAAGAAGTTCAAACCACCCTGCAACTTTTGGAATTCCGGGCATTAATACAAAAACCATCAGCCATAGAATAACCACAGAAAGCAACATGGTTTTTATCACTCCTTTTGTTGTCACCTCAAATTTTCTGAAATAGAACACAAAAACCAGTACCGGTATTACCAGGAGGTTCAAACGATGGATTCCAAGCCCAAGTCCCATTATATAGGCTATCAGGATTATCCATCTTCCTGAATATGATTCATCGGCTTCTTCTTCCCATTTCAGCATCCCCCAGAAAACAAGCCCTGTAACAAGTGATGAAAGGGCATAAAGTTCCCCTTCAACTGCTGAAAACCAGAAGGTGTCAGAAAATGCATATGCAAGTGATCCTATTATTCCGCTACCGATAATTACAGGAATATGTCTTGATTCAAAATTATTGCCATTGACAAATACCTTCCTGACAAGATGAGTTATTGTCCAGAACAGGAACATAATGGCAAACCCGCTGCTAAGTGCTGACATAATATTCATCATCATTGCAACCTTCGAGGTATCACCACCTGCAAAAAGCGTGGCAATGCGGCCAATCATCAAAAATAGTGGAGCTCCAGGAGGATGACCTACCTCCAGTTTAAAAGCTGAAAGAATGAATTCTCCGCAATCCCAGAAACTTACGGTAGGTTCAATGGTCAGCAGGTAGACTACTGATGAAACAATAAAAAGAAACCATCCGGTAATACTATTCAGGCGGCGGTAATTGCCCCAAATTGAATCCATATTTGATTTGTTTTGATTATCAAGAAAACAAAGAACGCAAAAAAAAATTATTTGCACACATCAGTCATGTTATTTAACACCATTTTAACTTGAGACTAATTTTGCTACTTTTGTTCAAATCTGCCGTTCTAATGAGATACCTGTTAACGATATCCCTTATTCTGATATTTTTTACCAATTCTGTTACATGCCAGGAAAGCACCGGGTCGGCAGGTTCAAACGGGAATCTTTATCTTAACCTCAGAAATATAAACTTCATTAGAAACAATGAATACGCCAACCCTATAATTGAAGGTTACACCCTGATCGGTTATTTTCTACAGCCTGAAATAGTATATCTTCCATCTGATAAGGTGACTCTCCGGCTTGGAACACATCTCCTGAGTTATTCGGGAACAAATAAATTTTCACTTATTAAACCTGTATTTTCTACCTCATTTAATTTTTCCAAAAACAGTACAATTACAATCGGCTCATTATCAGGTAGCGATAAACACTTGATGTTTGATCCTCATTTCAATAAGGAAAGGTTGTACAATGCATATTCAGAGGACGGTCTTCAATTCACAACCCGTACCGATCATCTTTTCAGCGATACCTGGTTAAGCTGGGAAAACTTTATTTTTAAGGGAGATAATAAAAGAGAAATTTTCACCGCAGGAGAATCATTCAGATATTCTTCATCGCTGATAGGAGATGCTTTCCGGTTTGAAATACCTGTACAGCTTCAGTTTAAGCATTACGGCGGACAAATAAGTAACTACCCGGAACCCGTTGAGACCTTTTTTAATATTGCTGCCGGCTCCAGGGTCAGCATTGATATCTCTAATAAAAGATATGGAATGACAGGTTTTGAGTATCTGTTGTTTACAGGAAGAAAGTTAACGGGAAAATCAACCACAGGTATTACTTATGGTTATGGTGAATGGTATAAATTATTCTATGCTTATAAAAAAGTCGATCTGGGAATTGGTTACTGGAAAGCCCACAATTTTTTTGCCCCAAATGGCAATTACATTTTTGGTTGTGTTTCAGATTATCAGGAGAATGTCACCATTACTGATCGTAAGATTATTACAGGTTCGGCAAGTGTTACATTTCTGCCGGAAAGTTTCCTTGAACTTTACCTGGGATTTGAAGCATTTTATGATGTTGATTTAAAAAGGGTTGATAACTCGGTTACCCTTCACCTAAGCTTTGACAAGCTAATAAAACTCGCAACTCTGAAACATTAACCTAAATCTTGGATATCTGCCTGTTCCGAACTAAATATAGTATCTCCAGGGTCTTGCCTTCCAGTAATCACCGGCATAATCAATACCAATCCTTGGACCAGTTTTTATGACTGGTATAATTCCTGAATCTTCAAGCCAGATTCTTCCGGAGGTGGTTAAATCTTCTCCGTAAAATGACCGGTTAATCCCAAATGTTTTAGTAACTCTTCCCGGACCAATGCAGTTTTCGACACCTCTTATCAAAACGGCCTGAGGATCGTTTTCCCTGCCTGTAACTACATTCAGCATCCAGTGCATACCGTAAACCAGGTAAACATACAATCTTCCTCCTTCGTGGTACATTATCTCAGTCCGTGATGTTCGTCCCCTGCAGGCATGGCAGGCTTTATCCTCTGCACCACGATAAGCTTCTGCTTCTGAAACAATGAACCTGCTGCATGTACCATCCTTTAACCTGATTACAAATACTTTGGATACTAGTTCAGGAGCAACTTCAAGCACATCCCTGATAAAAAACTCCCTTTGAAGTCTTATCCCCTCCGGCATTCGTTCAGTATGAAATTTTATTTTCAAATTGCTCCCATTTCCTGAAAACCTCTTTAGCATCGGAATCTTTAAGGTGAAAAAAGGTAATTTGCCGTTCAGATGGATCCAGTGCAATTTCATTATAGATCAGATTGTCGTTAAATCCTGCTTCCGCAGCATCATACCGTTCGGAAGCATAAACAACTCTTTTTATTCCTGCCCAGTAAATTGCCCCAAGGCACATCGGGCAGGGTTCGCAGGAAGTATAAAGCACGCAACCATTCAGATCATGGGTCTTAAGGAGCTTTGCAGTGTCCCTGATAACAAGTATTTCGGCATGAGCTGTCGGATCGCTTGACAACACTACTTTATTGTTTGCTTCTGCAATGATTTTACCATCTTTCGAAATTACCGCTCCAAAGGGTCCACCTCCATCCTCTATTCCAGCCCCGGCAATTTCTATTGCCTTTGCAAGAAATTTTTTATCATTTGTCATTCTTCTGAGAGTCATTTTTATTGTTCCAAAAAAACAACAGGTAAAAATAAGATTAGTTTTGGTTATCATGATTAAATTCTGTTCAATATCCTTTTTTTTTAGGAAATATATTGTATTTTTGCAGTCCCAAAATAAGGGGTTTTACGTTAAGTACAAGTGTTTCAATTTAAAAATTAAGAAAAAGTGAACACCTTAAGCTATAAAACAGTATCGGCAAATAAGGCAACTGTAAACAAGGAATGGGTAATTATTGATGCTGAAGGCGCGATGCTTGGTCGTCTTGCTACGGTAGTAGCCTCGATGCTGAGGGGAAAGAATAAAACTAATTTTACTCCTCATGTGGATTGTGGTGATAATGTAGTTGTTATCAATGCTGAAAAAGTTTCTTTATCAGGCACCAAATGGACTGACAAAGAATATGTAAGGTACACCGGTTATCCCGGGGGTCAGAAATTTACAACAGCAGAAGCGATGTTAAAAAAGAAACCTATCAGCCTGGTTGAACATGCTGTAAGAGGCATGCTTCCTAAAAACCGTCTTGGCAGAGCGATTTACAAGAATATGCATGTTTATGCAGGCACTTCTCATCCGCATGAAGCACAGAAACCAAAGAAAATTGAACTTTAAAACAATTTAAGGAACAGATATGGAGTCAATCAACGCTATTGGAAGAAGAAAAGCAGCCGTTGCCAGAGTATATTTAAGTGATGGCAAGGGAAAAATAACTGTAAACGACAGGGATTACAAAGAATATTTTGGTGCTGAGACACTTCAGTATGTCGTAACCCAACCGCTTGTTCTTTTGCATGTTGCTGATAAATATGATATCAGGGTCAATCTTGATGGAGGTGGAGTTAAAGGCCAGGCTGAAGCTCTTCGTCTTGGTATAACCAGAGCCCTTATTCAGGTTGATGCTGAAAATAAATCAGTACTTAAGGCAAACGGATTTGTTACACGCGACCCCCGAGAAGTTGAAAGGAAAAAACCCGGCCAGCCAAAAGCCCGTAAGAGATTCCAGTTCAGTAAACGTTAGGAATTAACAGATCAGTCGTAATAGATGCAAGTTTAGTATCTAAATTGCAAAGACTTCCTCATCGGGAACTACTCTGCAATTGATTGAAAAGAATGTAAACTTAAAAAAATAAAAAATGCCAAGAACAAATTTCAAAGAATTACTTGATGCCGGTGTTCATTTCGGACACCTTAAAAGAAAATGGAATCCCGCAATGGCTCCTTATATTTTTATGGAGCGGAACGGTATTCATATCATTGACCTTGAAAAAACAATTGTAAAACTTGATGAAGCAGCTTCAGCAATGAAGCATATTGCAAGATCAGGAAAGAAAATTTTATTTGTTGCCACCAAGAAGCAGGCAAAAGAGATAGTTGCTGAGAAAGTTAAACAGGTTAATATGCCCTACGTTACAGAACGCTGGCCGGGAGGAATGCTTACAAACTTCCCGACTATCCGCAAGGCTGTTAAAAAAATGGGATCGATTGACAAAATGGCCACTGACGGTACATTCCTGAACCTCTCAAAACGCGAAAGACTCCAGGTTACAAGGCAGAGAGCCAAACTTGAAAAAAATCTAGGAAGTATTATTGACCTGACACGGCTCCCTTCTGCCCTTTTTATTGTCGATGTTTGCAAAGAACGTATTGCAGTAAGAGAAGCAAAAAGACTTGGGATACCTGTTTTCGCAATGGTCGACACCAATTCTGATCCTTCAGATATTGAATTTCCGATCCCGGCAAATGATGATGCATCAAAGTCAATCTCCTTAATAATTGAAATATTATGCCAATCTATTGAAGAGGGTCTTAATGAAAGAAAACTTGAGAAAGACAAAGAACCTGGTCAGAAAGACAAAAAGGTTATCAGGAAGGAACTCGAGACTAAAGATCTGCCTCCTTCATTGATTGAGGCAATCGTTGAAGAAGAAGAGGAAGTTGAAGAAGATGATGAAGTTGTTGCTCAGGATACTGAGGAGGATGACGAAATTGTCGTAGAGGTTGATGAAACCGAAGAAGAATAACAGAAATTATTGAATAATAACATATAAAGAAATTAAAATGGCTACAATAAGTGCTGCAGATGTTGCAAAACTAAGAAGAGTGACTTTAGCCGGTATGATGGACTGCAAAAAGGCATTGGAAGAATCAGGAGGTGACTTTGATAAAGCAATCGAAATAATCCGCAAAAAGGGCCAGGCTGTAGCAAACAAAAGAGCCGATAAAGAGGCTACTGAAGGGGTAGTTCTTACTAAAGTAACCTCCAACGGTAAGTTAGGTGCATTGATCGTCCTTAACAGTGAAACTGACTTCGTTGCAAAAAATGCTGAGTTTGTTGCTCTTGCCAATAAGATCCTCGACATCGCACTTGCAAAAAATGCGGCAAATCTTGAAGAGCTAAAGTCTTTGCCAATGGAGAATACAAGAGTTGGTGACAAAGTTGTTGAGTATATCGGGATTATAGGTGAAAAACTTGAACTTGCCAATTATGAAAAGATTGAAGCTGACCATGTTCAGGCTTATATTCACCCCGGAAACAGACTTTCCACACTTGTCGGTTTTTCAAAAGCAGGACTTAATGTTCAGGTATATAAGGATATTGCTATGCAGGTAGCTGCAATGAATCCTGTTGCAGTTGATAAAGACGATGTTTCTGAAAAAGTCATTTCCCAGGAAATTGAGATTGGGAAAGAACAGGCCAGACGTGATGGCAAACCTGAGGAAATGCTCGAGAGAATTGCACAGGGTAAACTTGGTAAATTCTTTAAAGAAAATACCCTGCTAAATCAGGATTTTGTAAAAGATAATAAGATGACTATCAGACAATATCTCCAGTCAGTCGATAAGGAACTGACCGTAACCGCCTTTAAGCGGTTTACTCTGAATCTGTAATCGCAAGTTCATATTTCAATATTGCGGCGCCTTAATATGGCGCCTTTTTTTTACCTCACCCTAAATCCCTCTCCTGATTTGGTCACCTCACCCTAAGTCCCTCTCCTGATTTGGTCACCTCACCCTAAGTCCCTCTCCTGATTTGGTCACCTCACCCTAAATCCCTCTCCTAAAGGAGAGGGACTTATATAACTAATAATCATTTATTTAAACCCCTTCTCTTTCAGGAGAAGGGGTTTGGGGATGAGATGAACGAACAGGACAAGAGGTTTGTTGATGAGGTAGATAACCATAGGAATGGCATTGGGGATGAGGTGAACGAACAAAAGAAAAAATTCTGCCAGCATTCATAATTCTGATTCCTTTTACTAAATTCGTTGCTCTGATTTCTTTCTTTAATAATGGATTGGAGAAATAAATAATTTTATAATGAAATATTCAAGAATTTTATTAAAACTTAGCGGCGAGTCCTTATCAGGAAAAGGGAACCATGGCATAAGCGACAAAGTTCTGGAAGAATATGCAAAACAAATTACAGAAATAGCTGAAAAGGGGTGTGAAGTTGCAATTGTAATAGGAGGTGGAAATATTTTCCGTGGTCTCAGCGGCACTGAATCTGGATTTGACAGGGTAAAAGGCGATCAGATGGGAATGCTGGCAACGGTAATAAACAGCCTGGCACTTGAAAGTGCAATTGTAAAACAGGGCGGTAAAGTCAGACTATTCACTTCAATCAGGATGGAACCTGTTGGGGAACTTTATAACAGGGACAGAGTTTTGGAAGCACTGAAAAACAAATCAGTTTGTATTCTTTCCGGGGGTACCGGTAATCCGTTTTTCACTACCGATACTGCTGCAGCTCTCCGAGCAGTTGAGACCGGGGCAGATGTCCTTTTAAAAGGCACAAGAGTTGATGGAGTCTACACATCAGATCCTGAAAAGAACACAGATGCCAGAAGATATGATAAAATATCTTTTGAGGAGGTCATAGATCTTAGACTGAAAGTGATGGACATTACTGCTTTTACGATGTGCCGTGAAAACAATATGCCGGTTATAGTTTTTGATATGAACAGACCCGGAAACCTCATCAAACTGGTTAATGGATTTGAAATCGGAACCCTGATTTGTAACTGAAAGGCGTATTGCTTTTCAGTCTATTTTATTATTTTTGCTTACTTGTAACTTTAAGGAGACCTGTTATTATCAGGATCGGAAGACATTTTAAGATTACTAAACCTAACCCTTAACATATGAACGAAGAAATTGATCTGATAATAGAAGAGACACGGGACAGGATGGAGAAAGCCCTGGAACATCTTGAGCATGAACTTGCCAGACTTCGCGCAGGAAGAGCTACTCCTGCACTTCTTGATGGTATAACAATTGACTATTACGGGGTTAACTCACCCCTTGCTCAGGTTTCAAATATTAATACTCCTGATCCGAAAACCATACTTATTCAACCCTGGGAAAAGAACATTATTGGGACAATCGAAAAAGCTATTATGGCAGCAAATATCGGACTTACCCCTGTTAATAATGGTGAAGTAATCCGGATAAATATTCCACCCCTTACCGAGGAAAGAAGACATCAGCTTGTAAAACAGGTTCGAAATGAGGGAGAAACTGCCAAGATCAGCCTCCGTACCACTCGTAAATGGGCCAATGATGAGCTGAAGGCATTGCTTAAGGAAGGCCTCCCTGAAGATCTCGAAAAAAATGCCACCGAAAGTGTGCAGGAAATGACACACAACTTCACGGCAAAGGTTGACAAAGTGATGGCAGCTAAAGAGAAGGATGTGATGACGGTGTAAGTTCTTTTTAACCTCATCCCCCTGCCCCCTTCTCCTAAAAGAGAAGGGGATATTTAGTTGACTTACTGTGCATTACCTCCCTCGCCTTCAGGAGAGGGTCGGGGTGAGGTGTTAATTCCCGGGCAAGAGCTTCAATGTGTATTTTGCCGCTGCTTTAACTGCACTTTCTGAAAAAGCATCTTTATAAAATTTACCTTCCAGATAAGTCTTTGTCTGTGAAAGATAGAACTCGCTTGCTGGTATCCCTGAAGCTCCTGTGGGTATAACAGTTAATGATTCATCCCAGTTGGCAGTGTTAAAAATATGTCTTTCTGAAGCTCCATGATTTACCCTAAATCCGACTTTATATGAATATGGACTGACTGTATGATCACTTCCTCCAATAGCATATTTATCTGAATTAAAATTAAAGATACGGTCTAGTAGTTTAACTGAGCCCATCGGATGTTCAATTGTGATCGTATGTATGTCACCCCATTTCCATTTTGCCTGATCCTCACCATATTGACGTGAAAGATCTGAAACACACTCTTTAAAGCTCTTCATCACTATATCATCTATAGTTTCAACTTCGGGAGTATTGATATTATCTACCCATTTGTCGGGACCGGTTTTAAGTATCCTGTAAATATAATATTGTCCATCTTTGGGAAAAAACTGGGGCCAAAGGTCCCCCAACTCATCAGAAAGGAGGTTTTTCACAAAACTTATCCTGAAGAATTCAAAGACAGACGGAGCAACCAGATCAGCATTCATATCATAATCCCAGTCTGTAAGTGTATTTAATGCTACCTTTTCAGGTATAGTAAGCTGATCTTTCCTGTCATTCAGTTTTAAAATTAATGGTGTTAAAAGCGCAGCATAATCTGAGTGCTGGTCAAGAATCATTTTTTTAAAATCCTCAATACCAAACATTTCCTTTTCATCAAGCATCTGTCTTATCCTGTTTATTCTGTAAGGGAGTTCAAAGACGGCGCTTATATAATAGGGAAAACTATCACTTACGGTTTTGTTGTTGGCAGATGAAACATAACCAATTTCAGGATTATAGCTGAACGGAAGCTGTTCGAAAGGTACAAATCCTTTCCAATCGAATTCATCTGTCTCACCATTCCTTATGATGGTCCCGTTTCCTTTCCTGATGGCAATACCACCACCGGTATTAAGGCCAATATTTCCCTCAATATCAGCATAAACAAAATTCTGACTTACTGATCTGAATGTTTTCAATGCAGTACGGAATTCATCCCAGTTTTTTGCCCTGTTAAGCAGATACACAGCTTTGAGCTCGTCACTGTAATCATAACCTGACCACCTCATTGTCAGTGTGGCATCTTTAACATCTCTGAATCCCGAAATAACCGGGCCCCTTTGGGTGAATTTAAGAAAAAGGGTATCTTGTTTGCCACCTTTGATCTTAATAATCTCTTTCCTCCTTAGCATATTTTTCCATTCCCCATCGAAAAGATACTGGTTCTCATTTTCAGGATTAATCTTTTCAGCAAAAAGGTCAATATCATCAACCATAAGGTTTGTCATACCCCAGGCAATTTTTTCATTATGTCCTGCCACAACAAATGGCTGACCGGGAACAACTACTCCTGTAACATTTAATTTTCCGGGAATTACATGGTGCATTTGCATCCATATTCCAGGAGAACCAAAACTCAAATGCATATCATTTGAAAGAATAGGTTTCCCGGTCTCGGTTCTCTTCCCTGATACTGCCCAGTTATTGCTGCCTGAAAAAGAGACAATTCCAAGAGCTTCAAGCTTATCTATCGAGGAGATAAATGATTTGGCCTCGGTTATTAAGGACTCGTCAATTTTAAAATCGGGAAAGACAAAAGATGTAACTGCTTTCCAGTCAGGTATCAATTGAGAGGCCTTTTCGATGCCAAATTTTTGTACAAGCCTGTAATTGAAAAGATCAGATGTCAGATTGTCGGAGGCAAGGTCCCAACCCATATATCCTATTATATTTGCAATATCTTCCAGCTTCCATGGATCAGGTTTATAGCCAAGTATTCTGAATTCAGGAGGAAGCTTTTTCCCAGAATCTGTAATATAAGTATTAACGCCATCAGCAAAAGACTGCATACAACTGATTATTTCAGGATCTTCTTCACTCAGAACCATCTTTGATTTTGTAGTCATGTTGAGACTACGAAGAAACAGGTCAGTCTGCACATAATCTTTACCGAATATTTCAGATAACCGGCCGGTTGTGGCACGTCTTATAAGATCCATCTGCCATAATCTTTCCTGCGACATCACATACCCGACTGCAAAATAGAGGTCTGGCTCATTACCTGCATAAATATGAGGCATACCTCTTTCATCCCGAAATACCGTAACATCCGAAGCAAGTCCCTTAATGTTTATCTCACCCTTGTATTGGGGCAAAGCGCCGCGTTTAATAACTGTAATCACGACTAATCCGGCAATTACGGCAACAACTATTAAACCAAGCAAAGAGAAAAGGATGGTCTTAAGTGTTTTCATAATAACGATTATTAAATTTATTTCAAGTTACAAATTTTCCGGATTTATTAATATTTAATCCTTTTAAATCCCGATGTACAGTTCCTGCAAATCCTGACTGTATCTCTGCCGGAAAAGATCCGTTTTCTGAATTCGACGTATTTAGGACTATACCAGATCTTCCGGAATGAGTCTTTATTCAGATCGCCCATTACAAATTCTGCATCTTTATCAAAACAACAAGGAACAACTTTCCCATCCCAGGTTATGACAGGATTAAACCAGAGTCTTGTACATCTGTCAGGCATGGTATTCCGGATTATATACGTTCCGTTATTCTCTTTATATCTCTGGAATTTACTCAGGGAAGGAAGCCATTTATTCATATCTTCCTTGTTAATTACCTGCATCGATTTTAATCTGAGTGAGGCTCTTACATACCTTGCGAAATGTTTAACCTGAGGTATCTGGTGTTCATTGTTTTTATTTACCAGAAACTGTATCTCAAGTTTTAAGGGTGAATTGAATTTAATCCTGGCAGCCGAAATATTCTTTATTCCGCCAACCACTGTGTTAAAATCTCCT
>JBGOZX010000072.1:0-20545 GCA_041480425.1 Bacteroidia bacterium | reverse complement strand
TGGTTCGATTCGATGTACCGGTCGGAGGAATATTTTGCCAGGACTATCAGCCTTTTTGCTCTGTTGGCCATTGTGATCTCATGTATAGGGATTCTGGGGCTGGCTATCTTTTCTTCAGAGCGTCGCACCAAAGAAATCGGCATCCGCAAGATAAACGGAGCAAGAATCTCAGAAATCCTTGTTATGCTAAACAGAGATTTTATTATCCTGGTTATCATCGCTTATTTAATTGCTGTCCCCATCGCCTGGTATGCAATGCATAAATGGCTGCAAAACTTTGCTTACAGAACTGAATTGAGTTGGTGGATCTTCGTTATGGCTGGTTTGCTGGCACTCGCTATTGCGCTATTGACCGTGAGCTGGCAGAGCTGGAGGACAGCAACCAGGAACCCGGTGGAGGCGTTGAGGTATGAATGATTTGAAAATGTTTATCGTCTTAATAAATATTTAATGATTATATTTTTACAAGGAGTACTTAAGATAACATTCAGGAATTTTAAAAAAAATATTACATCAACATTGATAAAAATTCTTGGATTAGCTGTAAGCATTGCTGCAGTAATAATAATCTGGTCTTTTGTAATAAATGAAAATAAATTTGACAAAGGCATTCTCAACAGTGACAGGATCTATCGTCTGGAGTCGAACTGGGCAAGTATGCCTCCATTCCTCGGTCATGCTATCAATCAGAATCTGACCAATCAGGTTATAGCAACCAGGCTTAATTTCTGGGGAGACGTTGGAATTCAGGTTAATAATAATCCTTTCAATCTCAAAGATCTCACTTTTGCAGATAGTACCTTTTTTAAAGCTTTCCCACTTGAGTTTATCGCTGGAGATCCGGAAGAAGCTCTGATTCAACCATTTTCATTAGTTCTTACAGAGTCGATTGCGAAAAGACTATTTGGAAGTAATGACGTTATTGGAAAAACAGTCAGATTTGAAAATCAGTTCGATTTCACAGTTACCGCGATTATAAAAGATCAGCCTTTCCTGCACTTCAAACTAGATGTATTGGCTTCAATAGTCAGCCTCGAACAGATCCGGTATAAGGGTGTCCTTCAGGAGTATGACGGGTGGAGCTATCCTACCTATCTTTTGCTTCCTGATGGTATTCTTGTAGCCGAATATGAGAAAATAATACTGGATCTGCTTAAAAAGGTAGGATACGACAACCAGTTCAGATTATTTCCGTTCAGCAAAATTTATTATTCACCCGAAGTTGAAAACGAGAGTAATACAAAACACGGTAATCTGTTGTACAATAAGATACTGATTGCTGTCTCAATTTTCATACTATTGCTGGCTGCTATAAATTTTATCAATTTAACAATTGCCAATGCTGTCGCGAGATCGAAGGAAGTAAGTCTGAAGAAGCTACAGGGTGCATCCAAATTTCACCTGATTTTACAGTTTGTTTTCGAAACGGTTCTCTTCATATTTATCTCAATCTTGTTATCTTTCTTACTTTTATGGTTCTTTAATCCTTTATTATACTCATTGACTGGATTTTCTGTCAATGCTGCCGACTTTTATACCGCCGACAATCTGTTGATTCTGGCAGCCGGACTCGTCGCATTTATTTTGATTTCAGGTATTTACCCCAGTATATATATCAGCTCATATACCATTAATACAAACAAAGAGAAGCTTTCAAGGTTTAATAACCATATCGGAATCCGGAATGGGTTAATCATATTCCAGAATTTAGTTTCAATTATTTTAATATGCAGTACACTAATAGCCAACCAGCAATTCCGGTACATGAATAAGAAGGACCTCGGGTTCAACAAAAATGATATTATTAATCTTAAAATTAATTCTCAGTTAAAGGATCATCTGGATTTATTCAAAGAAAAGTTGTTGAAATATCCCGAAATAATCAGTGTCTCTTATTCAAGCAGGATCCCGGGCAATTATTGGGGATCATGGTGTTGTTTAAATATTGAAGGTAAAGAAAGTAAATACTTCAATAACTATGTCGATCCGGATTATTTAAAAACGCTGGATATAAGAATAAAGGAAGGACGTAACTTTTCGGCAAACAATCCGGGTGATATAAAAGCAACCTATCTGATTAATGAGACAGCAATTAAACTTTACGATCTAAAAAATCCTATCGGACAGGTTATTGTTCCCGGAAATGGAATTAAAGGTCAGATTATTGGTATAATTTACGATTTTCATTACAGAGGATTAAATTATGAGCAATCACCGCTAATTCTGTTTTATACTTCAGAGCATTTAAATTATATTAATGTTAAGATTAATAATAACAACATTGCAGGGGGATTGGAAAGAATGAAAGTTACATGGGATGAATTGTGCCCGGCATTTGCTTTTGAATATACATTCATGGATGAGACTTACGATCTACAGTACAAATCGGAAAAAAGATTTGAGTCCCTTCTTTTTTCATTCGCTTTACTGGCACTATTCATTGCAAGTATAGGCCTCTTTGGTCTTTCAATTCATAGTACGGAACGTCGTACTAAAGAAATAGGCATCCGTAAAATAAACGGTGCCAAAGTAACCGAAGTGATGATCATGCTCAATAAGGACTTTTTGAAATGGGTAGCCATTGCATTCATAATCGCCTGCCCTATTTCATGGTATGCCATGAATAAATGGCTTGAAAACTTTGCATATAAAACCAGGCTCAGCTGGTGGATTTTTGCCCTGGCAGGGATAATTGCGCTGGGAATAGCATTGCTTACCGTGAGCCGGCAGAGCTGGAGGGCGGCTACAAGGAACCCGGTAGAGGCATTGAGGTATGAATGATTTACCCCTTCTGCCTTCGGCATCTCCCCCAGCAGGGGGAGACAAAAAGGCGGTGGTTTAGAGAGATAAATAATAATCGGGAAACGAAACGAGAAAGAAGAGACAAGAAATAATGAAAATAAACCATTTATTCAGAAGCCTTTTAAGGGACCGGTTGAATACATCTGTCATAATAATAAGTCTTGCTGTTGGAATGGCTTTTATTAACCTGATAATACTTTTTATAAACCGGGAATTAGGCACTGATAATTTTCAGAAAAATGCAGATCGTATTTATTTACTGAAATGCGATGATCCCTTTAATAAAGGATCTCAAATGTCTGTCTGTCGTATCGGTGCTGCTGAATATATGAAAGAGAATTTTGCCCAGGTTGAGGATTTTTGCCGGATCAAAAGAATCAGCATTCAGAAAGTCGTAGCGAATGGACAGGCATATTATGATAAACCTGTTGTGTATGAGGCATCAGCTAATTTCTTTAATTTTTTCACATATAAGCTCCTTACGAATAATCCCAACTCGGCTCTTGAAACAAAGGCAGATATTACAATTTCAGAGGAACTGGCCAGAAAGTATTTTGACGAAACTCTACCGATCGGACAAATAATCACTCTTACCAGTGGCAATACAACAAGTGATTATGTCATAAAGGGAGTTTTCAGAAAACCGGTAGCAAATACCCAGCTTCGATTTGATATGGTAAAATTTTCAGATGAAACGGAGAGGGTCGCTTTCCTTTTACTAAAGGAAAAAACTGATCCGGCGGAGCTTGAGAAAATTCTTGCAGAGGAGAGAAACAAAATTCCTATCATTTATGAGGGGATACCTGGTAGATACTACCTCAAAAGCTTCAGGAAGTCATATTTTGATACAACAGAAAATACGCCGTTAGGTGTCATAAGAGATAAATCCGACCTCTGGATAGCATTGATAATCGGCCTGATGATTATCAGTGTTGCCTCGTTCAATTATCTGGCTCTGATAAACAATAAACTTCTGGATAAAGCTCCGGAATTCAACATCCGGCATATTAACGGAGGCTCAAAAGTCAATCTGATTGCTGATTTCATTATTGAAAACCTGATTATTGTCGCTATCGCTTCTGCCTTAAGCCTTGAGCTGATATCATGGATCTTGCCGTTTTTTAACGAATTGACAGGGTCAGATATTGACTTCGGTGATTTTTTTCAGATAAATGGAATGTCAATCATGTTTGGGGTAATATTTTTCCTGTTATTGATCACCCTGCTGTTTTCAATTGGCAGAATTAATAATCAGACTATTTCATCGACTCACAAGGTATTGGTAGATAATCAGGGGAAAATTATTCAGATTCCGGCTTTAAATATTTCCCAGTTAGCCGTTTCTATTGTCCTGTTGACTTGTTCTTTAATTATATTAAAACAGATCAATTATATCACAAATAAGGATATCGGTGTGGACAAAGAGGTTTTAGAAGTAAAGCTGCCGGTTAAATATACCGGCAAGACAATGACTTTCAAAGAGGAAATTCTCAAAGATCCTGCCGTTGCTCTGGTTTCTATTACTCCGGCATCTCCATTACTGGAATACATAATGGTTTTGTTCAATTACACCGAAGATGGTGAAGAAAAGCAATACACTCCTTCAATTTTCAGAGGCGATGAAAATTTTATCAGTACTCTTGGAATCAGGATAACAGATGGCAGGAACTTCTCAGGTAATATGGCATCAGATAAAAATAACTGTATAATAAATGAGTCACTGGCAAGAAAATTTCCAGATAAAAACCTGATTGGTGAAAAACTTCCTGGCGATAATGATCTGACTGTAATTGGTATTGTCAGGGACTTTCATTATTCAAGTTTAAAAAATGTAATTGATCCTGGCATTATAACATTTGATAACGAAGGAAACCATCTCCTTGTAAAGGCAGTAGCAGGTCAGCTTCCGGCAATGAGGAAAGCTATAAGGGAAACATGGCAAAAACTTGTTCCGGATTATCCGCTTGATATTGAATCAGTAAGTGACAGGTTTGAATGGTATCACCGTGAAAATGCAAATTATTCAAAACTCATAGGAAGTTGCTGTTTCATCAGTTTCTTTTTATCAATGATCGGTTTATTTGCAATTTCATTTAATTCCAGCATAAAACGCACTAAAGAGATAGGTATTCGTAAAATCAACGGAGCATCTATTTCGGAGGTTTTGTCTTTGCTTAATAAAGACTTTATAAGGTGGATTGCATTTGCCTTTGTCATTGCGACCCCTATTGCCTGGTATGTCATGCACAGATGGCTTGAAAACTATGCTTACAAGACCAACCTGAGTTGGTGGATCTTTGCAGCGGCAGGAATAACGGCAATGGCAGTTGCATTGCTTACGGTTAGCTGGCAGAGTTGGAGGACAGCAACCAGGAACCCTGTCGAGGCGTTGAGGTATGAATAATTTACCCCCTAAATCCCCCATTTGGGGGACTTTACTTTTCAATAATTTTTTGTAATATTAAAAGACAAAAAGCAAAGTAGATTAAAAAATGAAGGGCCTAAGTGTAGAATATCCAATGTATTTCGGGGCGACACCTGATATTTTTAAAAAGGCTAAAGAATTAAGAAAATATGAAACTGCAGCTGAAAAAATTTTATGGGCTAAGTTGTGTAAGAATCAATTGATGGGACTTCAATTTCGCAGACAACATCCCATCAACAGGTTTATAGCTGACTTTTACTGTGCCAGAATAAAATTAGTGGTTGAGGTAGATGGAAGCATACATGAACTTCCTGAAAACCAAAGGTATGATCTAGGAAGAAGTGAAATATTAAATGATTTTGGGATTACAATAATTCGTTTTTCCAATGAACAGATTGTTTATGACATTGAAAGTACAATCAATAAAATAGAAAAAATTGTCAAGAAGCTGTTGGATGAATCATTATGAAGTCCCCCATATGGGGGATTTAGGGGGTGAAAAAATGGGGGATTTAGGGCGTAAAAAGGCAGCAACCAGGAACCCTGTCGAGTCATTAAGATATGAATAAATGATATTAAATGTTAAACTAATAGCAAGAAACCTTTTCAGGGGCAAAAGCTACCTGGTTTTAAACATAATTGGTCTTGCTATTGGTTTTGCTTGTGCATTTGCGATTATTATATGGGTAAAGAATGAGTTAAGTTACGATAAGCATTTGCCTGATGCGGGGCGAATTTACAGGCTGACCTTTGAAACCAGCATCTCTGGGAACCGTCTTCATTTTGCCCGCTGCTGGGAAAAATGGATTTCTCTTATGCCTGGAGTTTTTCCTCAGATTGAGGAATTAGTAAGGTTAGAGCCATATCGCCATACTGCTTTAAAGATTGGGGAAAACAAGTTTTACTCCGAAAGGGTTTTTGCCACCGATTCAAATTTTTTTAAAGTTTTTAATATCGATTTACTTTCCGGCAATGTCGAAAATGTACTGAAAGAACCCTATTCTGCTGTAATATCATCATCACTTGCCATTAAATGTTTCGGGGAGACAAATCCGGTCGGCCAAACAATCTTGTTGTCAGGCGAATACTACGAAAAAATGGTGCTTTTCACCATAAAAGGGGTGATGAAGGACACTCCGGCGAATTCCCATATACATTTTGATGTTCTTACATCGTTTGCCAAACCACAGGAATCACCGGAATGGGCATATGTTTACCTCCTTTTAAAACAGAATGCAAATCCTGAAGAAATTCTGGCAGGATTTCCATCGTTTATTAAAGAATTGGAGAAAGACAATGATCAAAGAGTTTTTATACCTCATCTGCAAAAAATAACAGATATCCATCTGTTTTCGAACAAAGACAGGGAAGTTGAACCGAACGGGAATATATCAAGCATTTACCTTTTTGTTGTCATAGCTCTGGTATTATTGCTCGTTTCATGGGTAAACTATTACAACCTCAACAAAGCAAGAATACTGACACTTCAAAAACAGATAAAAATTCAACATATAACGGGTTCAAACCATTGGCTGATTATGGAACAATCGGTAGCAGAATCGGTAGTTTGTGTTGTATCAGCCCTTGTGCTGGCACTTATCTTTCTGGATTTTTCAGGAAATCCGGCAAGTTCATTATTCGGATTCAGCTTGTTGCCCAATGGATTTATTGATTTAGCCAGTGTCTGGCCAGTTATTATTGTGATACTCGCCATTTCCGTAATGGCCGGGAGTCTTCCTGTAATTCTGTATGTTCTCATTGGACAAAAGTCTATATATGGCTTTAAAGAAAGTCCGCTTCAGTTAGCATCCAGGTTTTCATCATATGGAATTTTAATGACAGTTCAGTTTTGTCTTTCTATCGTTTTAATGATTGCCGCCATAACTATTTATCAGCAAAAAGAATTCATGCTTTCACAGAGTATGGGTAAAATGAGTACCGATATTCTGGTTTTTAAAAAACAAAACTGGGAAATACGATTTAAATACAATGCATTTCGTGAAAAAGCTTTACAAAATCCTCTTATTAAAAGTATTACAGCCTCAATGGAAGAACCGACCGGTGAAACGGTTGATGCTCTTCAGGTTGAATCGGCAGCAATTGATGAAAGCCACAGAGGCACGCCCCTGTATGTTTTGTCTGTTGAAGACAACTTCCTTGACTTTTTCAGGATTCCATTGGTTACCGGACGAAACTTTTCCCATTACAATCCCGATAGTAAGGGGGAGGATTACATTTTGAACGAGACTGCTTTAAGGCAATTGGGGTGGACTCCCGAGGAAGCTATAGGCAGACCTTTAAAAATAAAGTTCGATACACCCGACATTTTTTATGGAGGGACGGTCGTTGGTGTTGTACGCGATTTTAATTTCACTACTGTAAAACAGGAAATAAAACCTTATGTGTTGTTTCAGAAACCGATATTTTACCTCTGCTTTCTTGTTCAGGTCGACTCTGCCCGCAAAGATGTTGCGATAATGAGTCTGAAAAACATCTGGGAACAGGAGTTGCCGGATTACCCGTTTCAGTACGAATTTATCAATGACCTGTATAAAACAGCCTATCAGAAGGAGCTTACGCAGTCAAAGCTTACAGCCTTCTTTTCAATGCTGGCTATTTTAATTATCTGTCTCGGCTTATATTCTGTAACTTCGGTACTTGTTGCCCGCCGCACCAAAGAAATAGGTATACGTAAAGTAAATGGCGCCAGGGTATTTAACATAATGGCCATGTTGAACTCAGACTTCATAAAATGGTTTACCATCGCCTTTGTTATTGCCTGCCCTATTGCCTTTTATGCCATCAATAAATGGCTGCAAAACTTTGTTTACAGAACGGAATTGAGATGGTGGGTGTTCGCAGTTGCAGGATTAGTGGTGTTGACAGTGACTTTGTTTACAGTAAGCTTTCAAAGCTGGAGGGCAGCGACGAGGAATCCGGTGGAGGCATTGCGGTACGAATAATTTACGCGCCTTTGTTTTACCCCTCTGCAGCCATCTACCAGGTTTTGTTGTCGGGAGAGAACACCCCTCTCCCCTAAAGGGGAGAAAATTTAGTATATATTTACTGGATTTCTTTTCCCGATTTATCGGGAGAAAAAGAAAGGGGATCAGCCAGTTTCCTGAGGAAAAATGGAGTTTAAAAATGCAAAGCTTTGCAGACAAATTAAGAAATGAGATCCTGAATGGTCTTCCTGGAACTGATGTCCAGTGGCAGATGGCATCATCAGACCGGATGCTAAAGAACTTCCCGAGGTCTCCGGGGAAAGATGTCAGGATTGCCGCCGTGCTTATACTTTTATTTCCGCATAAGGAATCTATTTATACAGTATTCATACAACGCCCAGATTATAATGGCGTGCATAGCGGACAGATAAGCTTCCCCGGAGGTAAGAAAGAACTTTCAGATGAAAATGTTATTCAGACAGCGATCCGCGAGGCAAACGAAGAGATTGGAGTTGATCCATCAAAAATAAGTGTGATTGGTACACTTACTCCGCTGTTTATTCCGGTGAGTAATACGATAGTTACTCCTGTTGTCAGCTGGATTAAAGAAAAGCCTGTCTTTAATCATCAGCCTGAGGAAGTGGTTTTTCTAATTGATGCTGATATTAAGATCCTTCTTGACCTATCAATAGTCAAAACAAAACCCTTTGAGATAAGAGGTGAAATAATTGAGGTAAAGTATTTTGACTACGATGGGAATATGATCTGGGGCGCAACAGCCATGATTCTTCACGAACTGCTCACTATTCTCATAAGGGGTCGCCTTTTTCTGCAGGAATAATGTTTTTATATTGCTTATACCTGTCGAGCACTTCACTAACAAAGGCTACCGATTCAGTTCCCTTGAAATAGCCGTTTTTTACGACCATATCATTATAATATTGAGGTTCAGATTTTTTTAATATCCATACAGCTACATTATCATCCCATTTCTGTGGATCTTTCCCGTTTTTCGCTGCCAGTTTCATGGCATCCAGCACATGCCCCGGTCCTGCATTATATGCTGCCAGAATAAATCGTAATCTTTCATTTTCGTCGGAGATCTTCGGATCGAATATTGAATGTAGCCATTTGATGTACCTGGCACCTGCTTTAATATTGTTCCGCGGAGAAGCAGTAATATCAATCCCGAAATTTTTACCGGTCTCAGGCATTATCTGCATTAGTCCGTATGCTCCTGCCCACGATTTAACATCAGAGTTAAAGCGCGACTCCTGACATATGAGTGATGCAAGCAGACGCCAGTCCCATTTTATGCTATCGCTGTACACCTTTATAATATCATCCCATTGTGAAACCTTTCCTGTGCTCAGCGCATAGTAATCGCTCTTCACAATGGTATTGGATCGTGAATTCCTGAAATATTTTGCATATAGCATTGCATAAGACTGGGTATTCCTGTATGTCTTTATCCATTGATTCAATTCCTGCTGAAGCTGTTCAGAACCGGTTTTCCTTATTCCCCAGGCCAGATTCTGTGGAAAGCTTATTGGAGTACTGACATCAATATCAGGGTAATATGTAGCATTCACGAGGGCAACATTCTCATCACAAATGGTATAATCGATCTCCCCTTTTGCGACTAGTTGTATAAGATGCTCTGTGTCATATGGCACACTTATAATATTTATTGAATCACCTATCTCACGGGCAAGTGATTCAAGCCGTTCGATATGTGACGAACCTTCCTGGACATAAATAGTCTTTTTTGCAAGATCAAGCTGGTTTCTTATCAGCCTCGACTCAACAGTAGTCGTTGTCATTGTGTTCCATTTGCGCGGCTTCCACTGAACAAGAACCTGACGTGTTTCATCAATAGGCTCAGTGAAGAGTATCTCTTTCTTTCTCGAAGAATTAACCGTAAGTCCGATAGCAAGAAGATCTGCTTTTCCTGTATTAAGCATATTGAATGCATCTTCAAGGTGATTTTCAGTAACGATCTCAAGATCAATTCCAATATGGTCAGAAAAAGACTTTAGGAGCTCATAGTGAAACCCCATTGGCTCACCCTTGTAGATAAAATAACTGGTTGAATTAAAATCTGTTACTGCTATCAGCTTTCCTCTTTCCCTGATTGCATCAAGGTCGAAAGAGACAGAGTCAGTTTTAAGTCTGTAACGGAGATTATCGGAACAGGATAGAAATACTGTTGAGAAGAGTACAAATAAAATAGAAAGTTTTCTTATCAAAGATGTTGTATTTATTGAACATTAACCTGAAGTTAAGAGGGTGCAAAGATACAACAATATTTTAATCATAAAAAGTCCAGGCAATTCCATACCTTAACATCCTGGTATTCATTGGGTAAGAGGGTATCATGTAATAATCATAACCCATCAGGCCCGAGTTGACATGATCGAACATAATAAAGATCCTGGTTCTCTTAAGTTTAATATTCAGGAAAACATTTATGAAAGGATAATTACCTGTAAGAACTTTATCCTGCCTGTAAAATCTGCCAGTTGATGGCAAATACGAATATGGATGATAAAGTGTGTGATAGGTTACATCAGCCCCAATTTGAGTATTCAGCTTTCCATTGGTTTTTTTGAAAATAAAAAGATGTTCAAAGTACCCGGCCGATCTGACTGTAAACAACGGGAGATCAAGAACTTCAGCGTTGCTGCTTTTTTGTACTAACAAATCATTATCAAGGTGGAATTTCCATGCTCTCAGTCCTTTTCTGATAAAAAGTGATACTACAGAAAGGCCTCCTGTATGCTGCGATGGAAGTGCTTTAATATTGAAATCTGTATAATTATCTATTATTGCATAGTTTAATTTTATTACTGCATTGCGGGCGGGATAAGAAAAATCTGTTCCGAGGTCAATTCTGAATTCTTTGTTAACATTATTATGCCATTCAAAATGGTTACTTCCCCATTGTTCGTACCAGAATGATGGCTGCGTGTTTGCGATCCCTCCTGTTATATTCCAGGATGCCCTGCCCTTTTTCCACTCGAACGACTTGGAAATCATTCCGTTTAGATTAAAGTCACCTGCTCTGAATCCGCTCAGGAACAATTCTCCCGTTGCAATCCACCGGAACTTGTCTCCTATATCATTATACAACCGGCCTATGATAGCATTGTTACTTCTGTGCCAGACCGAAGTGTCAGCCAGGGTAGTATCATGAGTCGGTACTATCTGGCTGTACTTGAATAATTCATTTCGTATTCCAACTCCGCCACCGAGTCTGAACTTCCTTGTTTCGTCTGTTTCAAAATCAAATCTCAAGGTGTTTTTAAAGCTGCGCGAATAAAGTGAGTCGAATGTGACCACTTTATTTATAAAAATTGAATCGTAGAAACCCGATTCAGGTGAATTATCGGAATAGGTTCTCCTGTTGCTTTCAATTACAAAAATGTGCGAAAATGTCCCACTTAGTCGGAATTTCTCGGATTTTTTCTGAGAGGCGGTATCGGTAACTGCAGAAGGTTGACTATCGATTGTATATCGCTGAACAAGCAATACGTTGCGGTTTTTGAGAATGCTTTGTGCTAAATCCAGACCTCCAAGTTTAACCTCTATGTCACGTGTTTTAAACTCGCTAAGTTGAATACTATCTGCAATCCCGCCGTTTTCATGTGATATCAGATTGTTAATGCCGGCTGCAAAGTAAAGTTTATACTTATCCCCCGTAAATGAGGTAAAAATAGTGAAATCTTTATCTTCCGACCTCTGATAATTATATTGTCCCAGGCTATATACGACGTCATAGATAAGTCCAAGGTTGAGAAATTTGTTAACATTCTGTGAATGTCTCACCCTGAATGTTTGTTCTGCTATTTCACGGGGTCCTCCGAAGGTCCATACAAGTTCGGTAAACGGGACCTGAGTGTTCATAAAAAGGTATCTTTCAGGAAGATACATTAATGGAAAATAATATTTATAGAGAAATTTATCAGGATCCCTGATCCTGTCAAAGAAACTGATCTGGTAGAATGGTAGTCCGTAATTACCTAAGCTGGCATTTACAGGGGAGTACCTGTCAGCGAGCCTGTAACGGTTAAATAGAGAAAACACAGTATCAAAAGGGACAATTACCTCTTCGGTGAAATCAGAAGAGAGATTCCATTGCTTAATTAATTTCGGCTTTAAATTATCGTGTTTCTGGGCAGATAAAACTGAGGAAACTGAAAGAAGGATTAATATTGAAATGTTTTTTATCATCAGAAGCAAATATAGAAAATATGAAAGGCCCAGCAAAATAGAGGACCTTTTTTCACATTCAGAAATGATAACTGAAAGCCTTAATCTACATTATCATTCAGATATGCATTATTCTCTCTCAGCACCGGTTCATCATCATCACCGGATGACAGAGTGAATTTTGAAACCTTGCTTTCATTGCCATTTTCAGGGGATCCGACGGACATATTTCTTCTTATATAGGCAGGAACGTCTTCAAATGTATCAATATTCTCCTTCATGGTTTTATTTGAAAGTCCCTCCTTTTTAAGAAGGTTCTGCATATGCTTGACCTTGCGCAAAGTGGTTTCCGGTTTCTCCTTTTCCTCATTGTCTCCATCTGTCTTTCTGCCTCTTAGTTCATTTATCTCCCCGACATTTTCAAGATTGAAATCCAATTCGCCCTGTGATTCTTCATCAAGACTAGTGACAATTGAGCGGGAAGTTTTATCATGCACTGTAAAGGTATCTTCCCCCTTTTCCGGAATCACATGTGCCGGAACCGGATTATTGATTGACAATAATTCTACTTTTTTAGGTTTTGGACGTTTGTAAGGAGTGAAAATGCTGTTTGCAGGAAATCCCGTGGCAATTACGGTGACGCTTATATTATCCTTAAGGTTTTCATCCTGCGATAATCCTCTTATAATCAATGCATCTTCAGATGCTGCTTCGTACATATAATCGGTTATTTCACCCAGCTCATCCATGGTAAGTTCATTTTCACCGACCCCCGATGAAATATTGATCAGAATACTTTTTGCCCCGGTGATGTCGTTCGAATTCAGAAGAGGTGACGCAAGTGCATTTTCAATTGCCCGTAATGCCCTGTTCTCACCTGCTGCAGCGCCCATCCCCATTATAGCAACGCCCGAGTTTTTCATTACCGTCTCAACATCGGCAAAATCGACATTTATATACCCGGCAACAGTAATTATTTCGGCGATCCCTTTAACAGCAGTTGTCAGTACATCATCAGCTTTGGCAAAAGCAGTCGAGACTCCCTGATTGCCGTAAATCTCTCTCAGTTTTTCGTTGTTTATCACGAGAAGTGAGTCAACATGATCTTTAAGTTCAGTTATGCCGTCAATTGCATATCTGATACGGACTTTCCCTTCCGATTTAAATGGGATAGTGATCACAGCTATGGTAAGCAGGCTGGCATCTTTGCATGCTTTGGCAATAACCGGGATTGCCCCTGTCCCTGTGCCTCCTCCCATGCCTGTTGTTATAAAGACCATTTTTGTATTACCCGATAAAGCATCCATAACTTCCCTGATATTTTCCATGGCAGCCTGTTTACCTACCTCGGGTTTACTGCCAGCGCCACGTCCTTCAGTTAATGACTCTCCTATCTGGACCTTGACCGGGACTGGGCTTTTGGCAAGAGCCTGATGATCGGTGTTGCAAACCACGAAATTAACATCCCTGATACCTTTTTCAAACATGTGATTTACAGCATTGTTCCCTCCGCCACCTATTCCAAGAACTTTAATAATTGAAGATCTTTCTACCGGTAGATCAAAGTTCATTATATCGTCTGTCATAGTGTTGTTTTTAAAATGTTAATGAACAGTATATTTTTAACAGCTTTACCATATTCTCTAATTAACTGATCTTCTGATCTTCTACTTCGAACATCCTTGAAAGCATCTGTTTGATTTTCTCGGTCAAAGGCACTTTCTCCTCTTCATGAACCATTTCAGGTTCTTCGCTTATTTCTTCTTCTATTTTCGCAACAGGTATTCTTGGCATTACAAATTCATCTTTCCTGCCTGCACTGAATGATTTCTTATATGTCTCAAGATGTTCAAATCCCATCATTATCAGACCTACACTTGTTGCATACATTGGCTGGTTGATCTCATTTCGTCCTGTTCCGGAAAGGTGTTCATTCGGCAGTCCAATTCTGACATCCATTGCAGTTTTGAATTTCATAAGCTGAGGAAGGTGTTTCAGCAAGGCGCCGCCACCGGTGATGACAATTCCTGCAGCAAGTTTATCGGCATAGCCTGAATTCTGTATTTCAAAATTGACAATGTCAATGATTTCTTCCATCCTTGACTGGATAATATAGGCAAGACTTTTAAAAGAGATCTCTTTAGGTTCCCTGCCGCTGATACCCGGTATAGAAACAACTTTATCTTCAGGAGCAATATCACCAAGTGCCGAACCGTATTGAAGTTTAAGTTGCTCAGCATGCCGCTGAAGTATTGCACAGCCTTCTTTGATATCTTTTGTCACAACATTTCCGCCAAACGGGATTACTGCAGTATGGCGAATAATATTATCGAAATAGATTGCCACATCGGTAGTTCCGCCACCAATATCAACCAGAACTACACCGGCTTCCTTCTCATCCTCAGTGAGAACTGCATCGGATGATGCCAGCGGTTCGAGTATCATATCCTTGACAGTCAGATTAGCTTTCCTGATGCACTTCTCAATATTTTTTGCAGCAGCAACCTGGCCAATAACTATATGGAAATTGGCTTCCAGGCGCCGGCCACACATGCCAATGGGGCTCTTGACACCTGTTTCATTATCAACGATGAAATTTTGAGGGATTACGTGAATAATCTCTTCCCCTATGTCGATATGGATCTTATGCATATCTTCAATCAGTCTGAAGACCTCTTCTTTTTTTATTTCATCTTCATACGCCTCGCGCATAATATAACCACGGCTTTTCATACTCTTGATATGCTGACCCGCTATGCCGACAAAGACCTCCGAAAACAGAATGCCAGATCGCTTCTGGACATCTTCAACGGTGGTCTGAATGGCGTTAACGGTCTCTTCAATATTGAGAACCACGCCTCTTTTTACCCCTTTGGAAGGAGCTTTGCTGAGCCCAAGAATTTCTATCTTGCCATTCTCGTTTTTTGTACCGACTATGGCCACAATTTTTGTGGTTCCAATGTCGATCGCTGCTACATACTGTTCCTTTTTGTTCATAGTCTGAAATATGGTTGTTTCTGATTACCTTCTTTTACAAACTATCTGATCCTTAAATGCCAGATTTATAATTGAATATTTGTTCCACCCTACCTCAGGAAGAACCTTGTCATAAAATGCTTCCAGGTTTCTCAGTTTCCCTTCAAAGTTTTCTGCTCTTCCCAGATGCACCAGGTGGTTTCCCACCCTTGGTATAAGATCGATTTCATCATTATTGTCAACAAAGATCTGATCGATCTGTGCCGACCAGAAATTGTCCCTGTTTATGTAATCGACCAGGTAATAAATATCTTTAAGTATTGAATTCTTTATACTTGTATCAAGAACACTAACTCCATTAAGCATAGCTGAACTTATGTTTATATTTCCACCGACAATATGCAAGCGCGGTGTATAAAGATTTCTCCTCCTGACAACAACACCATCAATATCAACATAATAGTCGCCTCCATTATTTGCCATAACTCTCATTATCGGATCGCGCTGATCGGCATATATATGGAGTATGCCATCAATGGTCATATATACCTCTGCTACTTTCAGTTCCCTGAGTTTGCCCATGGTACTTTCAATATCGGCTACCAGAACTTCTTTCACAGGTTTTCCAAGTATTCTTCCGTTGTTCCAGTAAATAGTATTAAGAATTTCCTCTTTTGTAACAAAATGATATTCTGACGAATCTGCAATTGTTATTTGAATCCCACTACAGGGTCTTGAATAGGAGGTACGGGCATAATATACAGGCATTATAATAATGTATAATGTGGGTATGAGAAATAATATCTTTATCAGTTTATTCATCTCCTGCCCGAATTTTTAAGCTTCTCTTCAATAGGAGAAACAAGCTTGTCTATATCGCCTGCCCCTATTGTTACAAGTACATCAAGTTCATTTACATCCAGTTCAGCCGGTATTTCCTCCATTTTCAGCATTCTCTTCTTTCCTGACTTCATTTTATTATAAATCAGTTCGGATGATACTCCCGGTATTGGTTTTTCACGTGCAGGATAAACAGGAAGTAGAATTGCCTCATCAAGTTCATCCAGAATAGCGGCAAATCCATCTGCATGGTCGCGCGTTCGGGAAAAAAGATGCGGTTGGAATATTCCGGTAATTTTTCTCCCTTTGAAATACTCTCTGACAGAGGTTATACAGGCCTTTATTTCCTCAGGGTGATGTGCATAATCATCAATGTAAGTAAGTCCCGGAAGGTTAAGCCTGATATCAAATCTCCGCCTTACTCCCTTAAAAAGAATGATTGCTTTCCGTATCTCCTGTTCAGTTACACCGCACATCATGGCGACAGCAATGGCTGCTGTGAGGTTTTCAATATTTATTATGCCCGGAAACGGGAAATGCAGGTCACTAATAATACCTCCCGGCGTCTGTAAACTGAACCTGTAATATTCCTTGCAATGTTCTATATCAAATGACCGGTAATCAGAGCCGGAATCCGGACCATAAGTGTAACCTGTAATTCCTTCCGGAATATTCATTTGATCCTTTATCCTGCTGTTTACAAATAGTTTACCTCCGGGTCTGATCTTCGAACAGAACTCATTGTATGCTTTTATCATTGACTCATGATCACCGTAAACATCAAGATGGTCAGCATCAAGCGACGTAACAACTGCCATCAAAGGGGTGAGCCTTTGGAATGAATGGTCGAATTCGTCAGCTTCCATAACGGTATATCTTCCTTCACCCAATAAAAAATTGGAATCATAATTTTTCGATATACCCCCAAGGAATGCTGAACAGTCAACATGTGACTGTTTAAGCAGGTGAGCTATCATGGTTGAAACTGTTGTCTTGCCGTGAGTGCCTGCAACAGCCAAAGTATCTGTACGTGATGAAATCTCCCCGAGTATCTCCGATCTTTTACATAACCGGTATCCGTTTTCTCTGAAAAAGGAAATTATCTTGTTATCGGCAGGGATAGCCGGAGTATATATTACCAGAATCCTGTTATTATCTGAAACATTTCTGAAGAGTTCCGGCATGCTTTCAACATTATCTTCGTATGAAATATCGCATCCGGTTTTGAATAGTGACCGTGTTAAATCGGTCTCTGACCTGTCGTAACCGCCAATAGTAAATCCTCCATTTGCGAAATACAAAGCAAGGGCGCTCATGCCGATACCGCCAATCCCGACAAAAAATATTCCCTCTATATTTTTTATATCAATCATTTCTCTGCCAGCTTAAGCACCTCTTTTGCGATCCTGATATCAGCATCGCGGTCTCCCAACTTTATTATGTTATCTGAAAGTTTTGCCCTTCTGTCTGCATCTGAAAGGAGTTTAACTGCTTCGCAAACAAGTGTCTTTTCTGCCTGGTCATCAGGTATAAGTACAGCAGCATCTTTCTCTACCAGCGCCATTGCGTTCCTGGTCTGGTGATCTTCGGCGACATTCGGAGAAGGAACAAGAATTGCCGGTTTGCCCACAAGGCATAATTCTGAAATGGTACCTGCTCCAGCCCTGGTAACTATAATATCAGCAGCAGCAAATGCATAATCCATTCTGTTTATAAATTCGTGTACAGAAACATTTTCGCTTATTGATTGTGAAACCAGGTTTTTAACGTTTTCATAGTAGTATTTTCCTGTCTGCCATAACCACTGACAATCGCAGTCGATAAATTTTTTAATGTTCTCCGAAAGACTTTTATTTATACTTCCTGCGCCAAGCGATCCGCCAAGGACAAGAATAACAGGAAATCCTCTTTTAAGGTTGAAGAATTTAAGTGCTTCGTCGCGCAGATCTTCAAGATTATCAAAATTCTGACGTACCGGGTTTCCCGTCTTTATGATCTTTTCGGCAGGAAAATATTTTTCCATTCCGTCATAAGCTACGCAAATAACTGAAGCTCTTTTTGCAAGCAGTTTGTTTGTCACACCGGCATAACTGTTCTGCTCCTGTATAATGGTAGGTATCCCCATTTTTCCCGATTGTCTCAGGACCGGTCCGCTTGCATAACCACCCACTCCCACAACAACATCAGGTTTAAAATCTTTAATAACTTTCTTTGCCAGTCTGAGACTTTTAAGCAGTTTAACAAATATCAAAATATTTTTTAACGTATGACTCCGGCTTATGCCTGCTACAGGCAATCCAATTATTTTGTAACCTGCCGCAGGCACCTTCTCCATCTCCATCCTGCCTTCAGCGCCAACAAAAAGAATCTCAATTTCCGGATCAATTTTCCGGAGAGCATTGGCAATGGATATTGCCGGGAAGATATGTCCCCCCGTGCCTCCTCCGCTGAGGATTATCCTCTTATGCTTTTGAAGGTTCATATATCTTTTCTCCTTCATCTGTTTTTTCCTCTTCAGGCAGATCTTCCTGTTTAATCCTTGCATTAACCACCCTGCTTACACTCAGTATTGCACCAATGGAAAAGCTCATTACCAATACTGAAGTCCTACCCCAGCTGACCATTGGCAGAGTCTGCCCGGTAACAGGGAACAGACCTACTGCGACAAGCATATTAAGCATTGCCTGGACTGAAATCATTATTATCAGTCCCATTACCATAAATGCGGGGAACGCCGTTTCGCATTTCTTTACAATTGTGATCCCCCTGAAAAGCAATATCATATAGGCAAGGATCAGCGGGATGGCTCCAAACAACAATCCGTATTCCTCAATTATGATAGCAAATATGAAATCGGAGTTAGACTGGGGAAGCATGTTACGCTGGGTACTTTTCCCCGGAGCCTTTCCGAACAAACCACCTGTTGAAATAGCTATTTTTGCCTGATTCGACTGATAGTCGGCATCCTCATCTGCCTTACCTGAAAAGAAGTTTTCAATCCTGTTTTTCCACACCTCTACCCTGTTATCTTTGGAAACCAGGGTAAGCACCATTGCAAACAGTATAATTCCGACGACTGCAATACCAACATAAGCCAGAAGAAATTTAATAGGGACACGTCCGATAAACATAATAATCATGCTGATACCAAAAACCATCATGGCTGTTGAGAGGTTTTCCGGCATAATAAGTCCGCAGATTATTGCAACAGGAGCCATCAGGTATTTTGTCACCAGCATGAAGTTATTCAATTCATCCTGGAATCTCGCCAGAGCCCTTGCAAGGTACAGAACCAGAGCTACCTTGGCAATATCAGAGGTCTGAAGCCGTAATCCTGTCCCGGGGATCTCAATCCATCGGGTAGCTTCGTTTACCCTTGAGCCGATAGCAAATGTAAGGATCAACAATCCAGCTGAAAAAAGAAGGATCAGTCCTGCAAGAGAGGAATAGATCCTATAGGGCAGGTAATGTACAATAACTATTATTGCAAGGCTCAGAACGAGCATCAGAAACTGGCTCCTGAGAAAATATGTTGTATCACCATGATGTTTCATAAATGCAACGCTAACTGAAGAACTGTAAACTGCCAGTAAAGAATAGATCATAAAAACAGCCACCAGCGCCCAGATAACCCTGTCACCTTTAAATGTTTTTGTAAGCCAGCCTTGTTGCATATATGACTTTTTTACAGATTCCTTACCGCCTGTTTAAATTTCCGTCCCCTGTCTTCATAATTAAGAAACAGATCAAAACTTGCACAGGCAGGTGATAATAACACAGTTTGTCCTTTCTTTGCGAGGTAGTATGACGACCTCACAGCTTCTTCCATTGAAGATGTTTCAACAATAGTGGGAACTTTATCTTTGAATGCCTCGACGATCTTCCTGTTATCTTTACCTAGACAGACAATCGCCTTTACCTTTTGCTTCACTATGGCGAATAGTTCAGAATAGTCATTCCCTTTATCTATTCCGCCTGCAATCCAGACAACATCTGTTTCCATACATTCAAGGGCATACCAGGTCGAATTGACATTGGTACCTTTTGAATCATTTATGAAGTTTATGCCACATACCGTGATTACCGGTTCCAACCGGTGTTCAACTCCCTGAAAATCAGCAAGACTTTCCCTGATAACATCCTTACGGATATTCAGAACTTTGCCAGCTATAGCTGCTGCCATCGAATTGAAAATGTTGTGACGGCCTTTTAATGCCAGATCATGAATGGTCATAAGGTTGGTTTTATTTTGGTAATCAATAACTATTTCGTCGTTCTCGATATAAGCTGCCATGCCTTCTTTTATATCGGTAGAAAAAGGAAGGCGGGTCATCTCATATTCTCT
>JBGOZX010000071.1:0-20829 GCA_041480425.1 Bacteroidia bacterium | reverse complement strand
AATTACTTCATCGATGGATTTTAGAGTATCAAAAAATTCGCCAATAATAACTGAATCCGAAATTGGTTTGAGTTCGGGTCTGTTGTCCATACCCGGCATACGCTTAACTACATTGTATGAAGGAGCGGCAAGAATCCACCAGGAAAGGGATGAGGTGAAAATTATTACAGCAATGCTGATAATTATTATGCTATTTCGCTTATCCGACGGCAAGATTTGTTTCAAATTTTTACCTCCAACTCTCTGCATTTTTTCACCCTCCACACCTGAAATGATTACCCCCCTGCCCCCCTGAAGGGGGGTTAACTCTGAGGAACTTATTAGCCTCCGTAAAGTAGAGTTAACTCTGAGGTATTTATTAGCCCCTCTTTAGGGGGGTTGGGGGGCATTTAATCACAGGCGGTTATTTTGCCTTTATCGAATATACAGCCAGATAATCCCCATGCCTGAGAAACAGTCTCCCTTTATCTATGACAGGGTGAGCCCAGTATGGGCCATCGCCTTTAGTGACAGCGAATGAGCTAATAATATCCAGTTTTTCACTATTTGGCCTGACCAGTGCTACATTTCCATTCTTTTCTTCATAAATATAAAGCAATCCCTCTGCAGATATAATAGATCCCTTATTATTCCAATCTGTTATCCACATTGTCTTGCCGTTAGTCCAATCGACACAAATCCACCTGCCTTTTGAGTTATTATCGTGAGTTGAACTATATATATAATTTCCCAGAAGCAACATTCCTCCTACATGTGGATTGATTTCAGGATTTTTCCATACCAGGGTTGGTTCACTGCCATCAAAACTTACCTTGATTTTTGCAGCCGTCTGCTTGTATCCATTTGCAGCAAAAACAAAACCGTCTTTGTAAATTGGGGTATTGATATAATTTTTGCCACCTTTTTTATCATCATTTACAGAGCCAAAATCAAATTTCCAGATAAGTTTTCCATCCTTGGCATTTACTGCAATTATATATGTCTGAGAGTGAGTTATAATAACCTTTAATCCTTTTTCTTCAACAAGCAATGGATTAATATATTGAGTACCTTCATTCAATGGAGCAGTTTCCCAGACGACTTTCCCGTCAGCAACATTGAATGCTACCATAGCTGCAATCTTCCCTCCAGGTGATGCAATTACTTTATTATCCACTACCAGAGGGGATTCAGAAATACCGAACCTTGGCAAAGGGGCATTATATTTCTGATAGTAGTTTACACTCCAGACCAGCTTACCCTCCTTATTAAAGCAGGACAAGACTCCCTTGCCGCTGATTACGAAAATTTTCCCGTCATAGTATGTAGGTGTACAACGGCTTTCAGGCATACTGACATTTTTAGTCATACTTCCGTATTCAACATCCCATAATTTCTTGCCATCCTGGTTAAAAGCGGTAAGTACATCAGTGGAGTCTTTACTTCCGGTAATATATACAGCATCTTTAGTTACTGTTGTACTGGAATAACCTTTTCCAATACCTGTTGCTTCCCATAGGAGTGAAGGGCCTGAGGCCGGCCATGTTTTCATCAATCCTTTTTCATTATAAACACCGGTCCGGCCGGGTCCACGCCACCCATATTGCTGGCCGTAAGAAGCATAAAACGTGATTGTTATCAGTATTGATACGATCAGAGATTTGATTAATGTATTTTTCATAAACATTAATTTTAAGAATTAAGTTTTGCAATATAATAAATGTAATTCACAATCAGATTAAAGGTTGCATTTAACACAATGCACTTATTCATATTGAACAATTATTTAACAAAATGGGGCAGGGGGGCATTTGATCACGGGTAGTCATTTAGCTTTTATTGAATATACTGCCATATAGTCTCCATGCCTTACGAACAATCTACCTTTATCTATCACCGGATGAACCCAATATGGACCATCACCTTTAGTAATCCTGAAAGAACTGATAACATCAAGCTTTTCACTGGAAGGTTTAACAAGTCCCAAATATCCTGACTTCTCATCCCAAATATATAGCATGCCGCCAGCTGAAATTATAGCGCCCTTGTTATGCCAGTCAGTAATCCACATCGTCTTTCCGGTGGTCCAGTCAACACAAATCCATCTTCCTTTGGAGTTTGTGTCATGAGTGGAACTGTAGATATAGTTTCCCAAAAGCACCGCACCTCCGACATGAGGAGTTATGTCAGTGTTTTTCCAGACTACAGAAGGTACTGATCCATCCGGATTGATCTTAAACTTTACACCTACCTGTTCATAACCATTTGCTTCAAAAAGGAAACCATCGCGATAAACAGGAGTATTGGTATGATTCCTGTCACCTGTCTGAACAGCATTTTGCGCTTCGTAGTTGATATTCCATAGAAGCTTCCCGGTGGCAGCGTTTATACCAATAATATGGCCTTCTGTCACCGTCACAATTATTTTTATTCCGCCATTTTCAATAAGGAGGGGATTTACATAATTCGTCCCCTCATTTATAGCCGGTGATTCCCATACTACATTACCATTTTCAACATTGAAAGCTACCATAGCTGATTTATTGCCACCAGGGGTTCCAATAACCTTATTATCAACTACTAAAGGTGATTCAGAAATACCAAATTGCGGTGTTGGAGCATTATATTTCTGGGCATAATTCACTGACCATATGATTTTACCGTCTTTGCCAACACAAACCATATCCCCCTGACCGCTGACCAGAAAAAGTTTGCCATTGACAAAAGTCGGTGTACAACGACTTTCAGGAAAGTTGCTTCTGGAAGCGGTCCCATATGCTACTTCCCAGTTTTTCTTTCCGTCGTGGCTATAAGATGTAAGAACATCTTTTTCGCCTTTTTTCCCGGTAATGTAAACTGCATCCTCGGAAACGGTTACACTTGAATAACCTGAACCGAATCCAGTGGCTTCCCAAAGCAGCAAAGGTCCTGTAGCCGGCCATGTTTTCATTAATCCGGTTTCATTATAAATACCTGTCCGGCCTGGTCCACGCCATCCGTATTGTGGCTGTGACCAGGAAATAGTTCCGAAAATAAAAATTAATCCTGCTACAAGATTAATTCTCTTATCAAATTTTCTCATAAATAGCAATTTTTAAAGAAATCGCAATATAAAAAAATCAGATATAATATTAGAGGTGAGGTTCTATTTTTCACCTTTTTCCAGGAAGAATTAAGAATTTTTAACATCATTTAAGATCTATTTAATAAGAAGCTTAATGCTAATAATTACTGAGAACTTTGAATCTTATAAAAAGTTATAATTATTTTAATGAATTTCATAAATCTTAATCTTTACATTAAATATATTAATATTAATATCATATATACTTAATGTTTTTTAATAATATAGTAAATTTATTATAAATATTAATTTGAATAATAAAAACAATTATTAGCTTTGCAGAACCTAAAATGAAAATAGATTTAAGGATAATTCTAAACTTGAGATTTTATGTGCGGAATTGTTGGAGTATTTGATTTGAAAGTTAATTATATGGAATTAAGGGCCTCAGTCCTTAAAATGTCGAAGAAAGTAAGACACAGGGGCCCTGACTGGTCCGGAATCTTTTATTGCGAAAAAGCGATACTTGCTCATGAGAGATTATCAATTGTTGACCCGCGGTCGGGGAAACAACCATTGTACAGTAAAGATGGCAACCTGATATTGGCAGTAAACGGGGAAATATACAATCATCAGGAGATACGTAAACTGTACAGGAATTCATATGAATTTCTTACACATTCCGATTGTGAAGTTATCCTTCCCCTGTACCGTGATAAGGGACCCTCATTTCTTGAGGAAATGAACGGGATATTTGCCTTTGCTTTATATGATAGGGAGAAAGATTGCTATTTCATCGCCAGAGACCATATCGGGATAATACCTCTTTATATGGGCTGGGATCATTTTGGAAACTTTTATGTGGCATCAGAGCTAAAAGCTCTCGAAGGTGTTTGTAATAAGATCCAGGAATTTCTGCCAGGCCACTACCTCTACAGCAAGGACGGTGTTATGACGAAATGGTATAAGCGCGACTGGATGAATTATGAAGCTGTTGAAAAAAATGTAACCTCAATTGAAGACCTAAGAAATGCTCTGGAGGCATCGGTTCATCGACAGTTAATGTCGGATGTACCTTATGGAGTACTCCTTTCAGGAGGACTTGATTCGTCTGTTGTTTCAGCAGTGGCGAAAAAGTTCGCCCCAAAAAGAATTGAATCCGGCGATAAAATAGAAGCATGGTGGCCACAACTGCACTCTTTCGCGATTGGATTGTTAGGTTCGCCAGATCTGGCAGCTGCAAACATAGTTGCAGATCACATTGGTACGGTTCACCATGAAATAAACTTCACTGTTGAAGAAGGTCTTGATGCAATTCGTGACGTCATTTATCATATTGAAACATACGATGTTACAACTGTAAGGGCTTCAACTCCTATGTACCTTCTGGCCAGAGTAATAAAATCGATGGGAGTGAAGATGGTTCTTTCAGGTGAAGGTGCTGACGAAATATTCGGAGGGTATCTCTATTTCCACAAAGCGCCAGATCCTAAAGCATTTCATGAGGAGACAGTCAGAAAGCTTAGTAAATTACATCTTTATGATTGTTTAAGAGCTAATAAATCACTTGCGGCCTGGGGCGTGGAAGGACGAGTTCCTTTCCTTGATAAGGAATTCATGGATGTAGCAATGAGGCTAAATCCAAAAGATAAAATGATCTCAAACGGTCATATCGAAAAATGGGTTCTGAGAAAAGCCTTCGAAGATTATCTGCCGGCAAGCGTGGCATGGAGGCAGAAAGAACAGTTTTCAGATGGCGTAGGCTATAACTGGATTGATACACTAAGGGCTCTGACTTCAAAGGAGGTTTCCGATGAACAACTGGCAAATGCAAAATACCGATTCCCGATAAACCCTCCGATGTCAAAAGAAGAGTATTTCTACAGATCAATATTTACGGAACACTTCCCATCCGATTCATCCGCATCTTGCGTACCCTCGGTTCCTTCTGTTGCATGCAGTACCGCTGAAGCCCTTGCCTGGGATGCATCATTTAAAAACATGATCGATCCCTCAGGAAGGGCAGTGAAGAGCGTCCATGTAGATTCATATAAATAATTTCTGATAAAGAGATTGTTATCTGGTCCCTTCAATTTTGTTTTGTTTTTTCTGATAAAATTATCCTAATTTTAAGGCAGTAGAATTTGTAATCAACATTTTAATAACTGCCTCAATGAAGAAAGATGATCTGAAATTAATCCTTTACCTTATTCTTTTCCTTTTATTTGGAATCATAATCATTTCATGCAAGTCCTCTGCTAATGATCTTATCATGACGGTAAATGGTCCTGTTCAATCAAAAAAAATGGGCCAAACCCTTGAACATGAACATATTCTGGTTGATTTTATTGGTGCTGATAGTACAGGATATTTCCGCTGGAACAGAGAAGCGGTAGAAAAAAAAGTTTTACCCTATTTATTAGAAGCCAGGGAAAAAGGAGTGAATACGTTTATTGATTGTACCCCTTCATACCTTGGCCGTGATCCATTTCTTTTAAAGGAACTTTCTCAAAAATCAGGTCTTAATATTATCACCAATACCGGATATTATGGAGCCCGCAAGAATTTCTTTGTACCTAAGATTTTTTATTCATCGGAGGCCTCAGAAATCGCAGAAATATGGATCAAAGAATTTGAAAATGGGATCGAGAATAGTGGAGTCAAACCAGGATTTATTAAAATTGCGGTCGATCCTGCCGATTCTTTATCTCCGGAACATAAGAAAATCATAACTGCAGCTGCATTAACGCATCTTAAAACAGGACTCGTAATTGCCTCGCATACAGGTCCCGATAAGCCAGCCTTTGAACAGATACGCATTTTAAAAAATATGGGAATCGATCCTTCTGCTTTTATCTGGGTCCATGCTCAGAGCGGCACAATTGAAGGAAACATTAAAGCAGCACAGGATGGCGCATGGATTTCGCTTGATAATGTGCGTACCAGAGCTGATCTTGAACCAGGAGCGCCAAATAGTATTAACTGGTATGCCGACAGGATAGTTAAATTAAAGAACCTTGGACTCCTGAATAAAGTTCTGATTTCACATGATTCCGGCTGGTATGATCCCGGAAAACCCGATGGAGGAACATTTAATGGGTTTACTGACATTTTTGAATCTTTAATACCTGCCTTAAAACAAAGAGGAATTACTCAGGACGAGATTACTCAGATATTGTCAAAGAATCCGGCCGAAGCTTTTAAGATCAGAATCAGAAAGTTACACTAATTATCTAATGTTATAAATCTGGTTAGTAAATGAAATCCCAAATTCCGGTTGCCGTGTTCGCATCCCTCTCATTGGCAACCTCCGCACAATCAAGTAAAGAAAAACCATTACCAAACATTGTATATATCCTTGCCGATGACCTCGGGTATGGTGATCTAAGCTGTTACGGGCAGAAAAGATTCTCTACACCCAATATTGACAGATTGGCCCATGAAGGGATGTTATTCTCCCAGCATTACACTGGTTGCACTGTTAGTGCGCCGTCCCGGTCATGCTTAATGACAGGACTCCATACAGGTCATACTCCCATAAGAGGAAATAAAGAATGGAAACCGGAAGGACAATGGCCTATGCCAGCTGCATCATATACAATAGCAGAAATGCTGAAGACAAAAGGCTATGTCACAGGCGCTTTTGGTAAATGGGGCCTCGGATTTATTGATACTGAAGGTGATCCAAACTCCCAGGGATTTGACGAATTTTATGGTTTCAACTGCCAGAGTTTTGCCCATAACTACTATCCTGATCACCTGTGGCATAATCATGAGAAAGTCCTTATTCCTGAAAATGATAATTGTAAGACTGGAATATATGCTCCAGATCTGATTCAAAAAGCTGCTCTTGATTTTCTTGAAACAAATAAAGACAAACAATTCTTCCTTTTTTATCCGACAACAATTCCTCATGCTGAACTCTTTGCAAAAGAGGAATATATGAAGATGTTTCGTGGAAAATTCGATCCTGAAAAATCGTTTAAAGGGGTAGATGATGGTCCGACTTTTCGCCTTGGGCCCTATGGTTCACAGCCTGAAGCACATGCAGCTTTTGCTGCAATGGTAAAAGAACTCGACGATTATGTGGGCGAGCTTCTTGCAAAGCTTACTGAACTAGGCCTGGAGAAAAATACAATAGTGATCTTTGCATCAGATAACGGACCGCACGTTGAAGGCGGTGCTGACCCGGATTACTTCAACAGTAACGGTGATCTGAAAGGCTATAAGCGCGATTTGTATGAAGGTGGAATAAGGACCCCGATGCTTGTCAGATGGCCAGGGATGATTACTGCAGGATCTAAAAGTGACCATGTTTCAGCATTCTGGGATATATTACCGACTTTTGCCGATATCACCGGAGCTGAGAATCCTTTGGATATTGACGGTATATCATTTCTTCCGACATTACTCGGGAAAAAGCAAAAGCAACATGAATATCTCTACTGGGAGTTTCATGAACAGGGAGGTAAGATTGCACTCAGGATGGACAACTGGAAGGCTGTAAAATTAAATGTGGACAAGACTCCCCATGGGATGACTGAATTATACAATCTTACGACGGATATTGGTGAAACTAACAATATTGCATCATCGAATCCTGAAATTGTAATAAAAATGGAAGAACTTATGAAACAGGCACATAAGCCGTCCGAAGTTTTTCCCTTTGTTTATGAAACAACTGCAAAATGACTTAGTGAGATTTTGTAATGTCCTTTTTGTGCTTAAGTGGTTAAGTCATTTCTTACCACAAAGTATCACCAAGGTTTCCGCAAAGTAACACAAAGAAATTCAACATAATAGCTAATTCTATAAAACGATAATTAAAAATGTTGTTAAAAAGAATTTCATTTTTGTCAGGTTCCCTCGGCATCCTTTCAATGGGAGCCACTCAGATGGTCGGCGCTCAAAGCATTGAAAAGCCGAACATCATTATCATCTATGCCGACGACCTGGGTTACGGCGACGTGAGTTGTTACGGCGCAACAAAAATAACTACTCCTAATATTGACAGGCTTGCAAAGCAGGGGCTGCGCTTTACCAATGCCCACTGTACTTCGGCAACAAGCACTCCCTCGCGTTATTCTCTTCTGACAGGTGAATACGCATGGCGAAAAAAAGGAACCGGTGTAGCTACAGGAGATGCATCAGCTATTATTCAGCCGGGACGCACAACTATAGCCACTGTAATGAAAAATGCCGGCTATACAACCGGAGTTGTCGGTAAATGGCACCTGGGTCTGGGGTCTGATGGAAGCCCCGACTGGAATGGGGAAATAAAATCAGGACCTATGGATCTGGGATTTGATTATAATTTCATTATTCCGGCTACAGGTGACAGGGTACCATGTGTCTTCATTGAGAACAGAAGGATAGTTGGACTTGATCCAAATGACCCTATAACAGTAAGTTATAAAGAAAAAGTTGGTATTTGGCCTACAGGAAAAGAAAATCCTGAATTACTTAAAATGCATCCAAGCCACGGACACGACATGACAATTGTGAACGGTATCAGCCGGATAGGTTATATGACAGGCGGGAATTCTGCACTCTGGGTTGATGAAGAGATTGCAGATGTAATTACGGGAAAAGCTGTGAAATTCATTGAAAATAATAAGGATAAACCTTTCTTCCTATATTTTGCCACGCACGATATTCATGTTCCAAGGGTTCCTCATCCCAGGTTTGCTGGAAAAAGCGGCATGGGTCCCAGGGGAGATGCTATCCTTGAGTTCGACTGGTCGGTTGGGGAAATAATGAAAACTATTGATAATCTTAAGCTCTCTGGCAATACGATTATTATTGTTACAAGCGATAATGGGCCTGTAGTTGATGACGGTTACAAAGATGAGGCGGTGGAAAAGCTTGGTAATCATAAACCGGCCGGTCCCCTCAGAGGAGGTAAATACAGTGCCTTCGATGGCGGTACCCGGGTAGTTTTTGTTGTCAGGTGGACAGGTAACGTGAACCCAGGTACTTCCGTTGCATTGGTTTCCCAGGTGGATTTCATTTCATCATTTGCTTCATTGACAGGACAAACACTGGCTTCAGATGCTGCCCCTGACAGTTTTAATCAGCTTAAGGCTATCCTCGGTAAATCAGAAACCGGTCGTAAATGGATTGTTGAGCATGCATCAAATGGCAGGTTATCAATTATTAAAGAAGACTGGAAGTATATTGAGCCGGGTCCCGGGGTAAAACTTAATTTGAATACAAATACCGAAACTGGCAACGATCTTCTGCCACAGCTTTATAACCTTAAAACCGACCTTGGTGAAAAAAACAATGTTGCACCAGAAAATCAAGCTGTTTTAAAGGAATTAACAGATCTGCTTCAGAAGATAAAAGATGACGGCAGAACAAGATTTGAAATAAATTAGTCTATGATAAATCTAAAATCTGCAATAGGACTCGGTGCAGTTTCCCTTGTAACCATGCAGGCAACTGCCCAGAAAACAGGGACTTTTAAGCAATCCACTCCTAATATCGTCCTGATACTGATTGATGATATGGGATATGGCGATCTGTCTTGTTTTGGAGCTACTCAGTACAATACTCCGAACATTGATAAGTTGGCCGTTACAGGTATGCGGTTTACAAATTTCTATGTAGCCCAGGCTGTCAGCAGCGCTTCCCGTGCCGGATTAATGACTGGATGTTATTCTAACCGTGTTGGCATTTCCGGTGCACTGATGCCATACGACAGTATCGGTATTAATTCAGAAGAAGAACTAATTCCGGAGCTACTCGGCAGAAGAGGTTATCGCAACTGTATTGTAGGGAAATGGCATTTGGGACACCATTACTCTTTTCTGCCATTACAGAACGGATTTCATGAATACTTCGGCCTTCCATATTCAAATGATATGTGGCCGGTTGATTATGATGGACTGCCTGCTACAAAAGATAAAAGTCCCGGGAAACTTAGATATCCGGTACTTCCATTGATCAGGGGTAATGAAAAAGTAAAAGAGATTCTAACTCTTGATGATCAGGCTGAGCTCACAACATTATATACAGAATATGCTGTTAATTTCATTAATAAGAACAGGTTGAATCCTTTCTTCCTTTACCTGGCTCATTCAATGCCACATGTTCCTCTGGCAGTATCTGATAAATTCAAAGGAAAAAGCAAACAGGGACTATTTGGCGACGTAATTATGGAGATAGACTGGTCGGTCGGTGAGATTATGAAAACACTCGCAAAAAACGGGTTGATTGAAAACACACTGATTATTTTTACATCCGACAACGGTCCATGGCTGAACTTTGGAAATCATGCAGGATCAGCAGGTGGCCTTCGTGAAGGCAAAGGATGCAGCTGGGAAGGAGGCCAGCGTGTCCCTTGCATTATGTCATGGCCCGGCATAATACCTGCAGGAACAGTATGTAATAACATTGCTTCGACAATTGATATCCTGCCAACACTTTGTTCAATAACTGGTTCTAATCTGCCTGATAAAAAAATTGATGGTGTAAGTCTTCTTCCTTTGATTGAGGGTAAGTTTGAAGCTAATCCACGCAATGTTTTTTACTATTTCTACCGAAAAAACAGTCTTGAAAATGTACGAAAAGGAGAATGGAAACTGGTGTTGCCACACACCTTCCGGTCTTATGAAGGTAAATTACCCGGCAATGATGGCTGGCCGGGACAGTATTCCGAAGGGAAAACAGATTATGCACTTTTCGACCTACGCAGGGATCCCGGAGAAAGATATGATGTAAAAGAATTATACCCTGAAGTTGTGCAGGAACTGAAAAAACTTGTTGATGAAATGAGACAGGATCTTGGCGATGAGAACTATAACATGCCCGGCATCAATTCCCGCAAACCAGGATCGATAAAATAAATGTATTCTTTTCGTTCTTTGCGGTTAAAACGATTTTTAAATAAGAATCTGATTCTAAATAAATAATTCAATGAACCTCAATCAGTACAAAAGTCTCATTCCAGGAGGCTTATCAGCAATCCTGGCCTTCTGTTCTACCGGAACACTTCATAGCCAAACCGGTAATAATCAAACTCAGCATGCAAAAAAACAACCAAACATCCTCTGGATCTCAACCGAGGACCTGAGTCCCCACCTGGGCTGCTATGGGGATAAAGTTGCCAGGACACCAAACATTGACAGACTCGCATTACAGGGTGTACGTTATACAAATGTCTTTACAACTGCCGCAATCAGCGCCCCGTGCAGGGCAGGAATTATTACCGGTATGTACCAGACATCAATTGGCTGCATGCACATGAGGACTACCTCTTACAGACGTTCTGCCGAAAATCCTCTTGAATTCACTGCGGTTCCTCCGCACTATGTAAAAGCTTTTACAGAATACATGAGGATAGCAAGTTATTATTACCAATAACTCCAAAACAGACTACCAGTTCGCAAAAGACCCTGTTCCTTCAAGCATCTGGGATGAATGGCCCTGCGAGTAAAAGCTGTACGTTACGGATACAAGGATAGTGAAGAATTAAAAGGAATCTTTGAGATCAAATGACCAACAAATCAATCACAAACATGCAAATTGATATCAAACTTCTCGCAATCATCGGATTAAGTTCTTCATTATATCCGGTTGTCAACTCGCAAATTGGAAAAACCCAGCGTCCCAACATCATCTATATAATGAGCGATGATCATGCTTATCAGGCGATAAGCGCTTATGGAGGGCCTCTGAAAGACATTGCACCAACACCAAATATCGACAGGATAGCTGCTAATGGAATGCGATTCAACCGGTGTCTGGTTACTAATTCTATTTCAGGTCCATGCCGGGCTGTTATATTAACCGGGAAATACAGTCATCTGAATGGTTTTGTTAAAAATGAAGGCCAGTCTCCTTTTGATGGTTCTCAGCAGACTTTTCCTAAACTTCTGCAAGCTGCAGGTTATAATACTGCCATTATTGGTAAATGGCATCTGGGATCCGACCCTACAGGGTTTGATCATTGGGAGATTCTGCCGGGCCAGGGGAACTATTACAATCCTGACTTTATCAACAAAGATGGCAGACATATTGAAAACGGATATGTTACCGAAATAATTACGGACAAAAGCATTCAATGGTTAAATGAGGTAAAAAATTCCGGAAAACCTTTTATGCTTATGATGCATCATAAAGCTCCTCACCGGGAATGGCAACCGGGACCAAATGAACTGACGATTTATAAAAATGTGACGTTTCCTGAACCTGCAACTCTCTTTGATGATTATGCAAATCGTGGAACTGCAGAGAGAACGCAGGATATGACCATTTCAAAAACTATGCGGCTTGAGGAAGATCTTAAATTGTATAAGGATCGTGCTAAGCGGAAAAACACAGGACTGAACCGTCTTTCACCTGAGCAAATGGCTGCATGGGACTCAGTTTATGATCCAATAATCAGGCAATTTTACAAGTCGGACCTTACAGGTGATGATCTTATAAGATACAAATACCAGAGATATCTTCAGGATTACCTGGCATGTATTGCCGCAGTTGATAAAAGTGTCGGAGAAGTACTCGATTTCCTGAAAGAGAATGGACTTGATGAGAATACTGTAGTTATCTATGCATCCGACCAGGGATTTTACCTTGGTGAGCATGGCTGGTTCGATAAAAGGTGGATGTTTGAACAATCATACCGGACGCCACTTCTGATCCGGTGGCCCGGAGTTGTCAAACAGGGAAGCATAAATGATGATATCGTCTCAAATCTCGATCTTGCTGAAACCTTTCTTGACATTGCAGGAGTAGAAATTCCGGCCGATATGCAGGGGAGGAGTATAGTCCCGGTTTTAAAGGGGAAAACGCCGGCCAATTGGAGAAAAGAGCATTATTACCATTACTACGAATATCCTGGTTCTCACATGGTAAAACGTCATTACGGTATGAGTACAGCACGATATAAGCTCATTCATTATTATTACGACATTGACGAGTGGGAACTCTATGATATTAAGGCAGATCCGCAGGAAATGAAAAATATATATAACGATCCTGCTTATTTCTCTGTCAGAGACGATTTACATAAACGGCTTCGGAAATTAATGAAGAAGTACAAGGATAGTGAAGATCTGACAAAGACATTTCTGCCAAAATAAGATAGCAATTTCTATTTTAAGCCACCTTCCCCCCGATTCAATTTAAGAAATAGATCAGGGAATCCTTCAGTGACAGAGATATTTGGCTATATGATGGAATATTTCCGACAAACTCTGGTTCGTGAAACACTGGTTGTTTTCTCTCCGGTTGATGCTTTTTTAAACAGAAAAGACAACAGATTGTCCTTGCAAAATGTCTTCGCCCTTCCCTTATGGCATCCTGAACCGAATTGAACATCCCGAGGTAGATCCTCTTTTCATCCTCCGGTAAAAAAGGACAACCTTCCGAATGCACGGTATGATGCTCATTTGTCTGCGGCCTGATGGCCACATAATATTTTGCACCCATATTCATCTTATTTAGAATAATATCGAATTTCACTAAATCTGACAACACATTTACTTTTTTAGGAGACAGTATTTTCATCCTATCAGGCAAAAATCAAAGTTTTATCGGATTTCTTATCAAATTGTTACCTGAAATACTATTTTTTTTTACAAATTATAGTCTAAGTATCTGATCGGTCATGAACCTCTGTTCATAAAAATCATGTTATTTTTTTCTTTTTTGTTGCCCCATTCACCAAAGCCCTGATAATTATTTCGATTTATTTCTATCTATTTCTTATTATTTCTATCTATTTCTATATTAATATCTTAACATGCTATTATCATCCCCGGCATTTCAACTAGATCATACCACCCGGGTAACATTTCAGGACATATTCCAATAAAACAACAAAATTTAAACTTAATCTATTGAATCATGAAAAGAGCAGACAAATCAGCAAAAATGACAAGAAATCTTGACTTGTTAGTTTCTAAATTATCAGAAAATGAAATACTTGACCTGCATGCAATGAGATGTGTCAGGGGTGGGGACGGAGAAGGTGGTGGAAATATTATTATTATCCCGCCACCGCCACCGCCGCCAACTCAGAGTTAATCCTGAAAAGCCTGGAGAATTCCCGTCAATTAAAGAGCATTCTTGATTACAAAAAGAATGCTCTCTTTATTTTAATAATAATCTTTTAATTTACCATTATTTTACTGAAATTGTTCCTTTTTATTCAGGCTATGAATCAGAATTAATGAAAAGGATCATTTTAATTATTGTTATTTTCTCTTCTTTCTTTTCGAATTTACTACATGCACAGGACGAAGATACATATAACCTTTTTCTGAAATTCTCTGAACTCTACAATTCTGGTGATTTCATAAATGCAGAAGGATCAATGTTATCCGTCCTGGATTCAAAAAAGAATCCTCCCGAAGTTTATATTGTTGCAGCCTACAATAATCTTGGAGTAATTTATGATCGTATGGGTAAATATAAAGAAGCTCTTGAATGTTATAATCTTGCAGAAACTCAGATCAGCAACAAAGTGCAGGATTCCAGATCACTTGCAGATATCTATATTAATAAAGCCAGAATTTATACTTACCAGCGATCATTTATTACTGCAATTGATTACCTCGAAAGAGGAATCAGGATATATCTTAAGATCAGCAATCCTGATAATAATATACTTGAGAGAATTTCAACTGCATACTTAAATATTGGAATTGTACATTATGAAATAAAAGATTACGAGACAGCATTAGACTTTTTCGAAAAAAGCAGGGTGCTTAAAACGAGTTATAATTTATCCGAAATTGAACTAATATACCTTAATCTGGCTAAGACATTTGTACAAACAAAAAACTCAACCAAAGCTGAAGAATTTTTTAATAAAAGCATTGATTGTTTCATTAATAAATTTGGCCATTACTATTACAGGTTAGCTGAAGTATATTTCGATTATGGTATATTTTTAAGATCAGTTGGTAAATATAAGGAGTCTTATGAGATTCATCATAAAGCATTGTTAATCTGTGAAAAAAACTATGGTAAGAAACACCCTTATGTATCTCTATCATTAAGAAATCTGGGAGATCACTTTCTTAAATTGAATCATTATGATTCAGCTCTCTTTTATTATCAAAATTCACTGATAGCTATTACCCGCGATTTTAATGACCAGGATATCAATAATAACCCATCTTTGGATTCGGTGTTATCGGATGTCGAACTTCTTAAAAGTCTTCGAAAAAAATCAGAGACTTTAGAACTAATTTCGCATCAAATCAATGATCCTGAGATTAAACTCAAAACTACACAAAAAAGTCTTGAAACAATTGAGCTCGCTCTTCAGCTTATCGACAGGATAAGAAATAATTATCTTTCAGAGGAGAGTCGTATTTATCTTGCTGAAAATGAGAAAGAGACATACATTTTTGCTACACACCTTGCATATAGCTTATTTAACCTCACTAACGAGAAATCAGCAGGGGTGAAGATGTACGACATCGCCAAAAAAGCCAAAGCAGCAATTCTCCGCAATGAGATCTCCGAAAACGAGTTATTCTATTCAATCGGGGTTCCCGACTCTCTCCATAAAAAACAGAACAGGCTCTCAGTTAATATTGCTGCTTACAACAATTTAATCCTCGAAGAGATGCGGAAGAGAAATCCTGATAATAAAAAGATCTCGCTCTGGAAAGATGCCCTCTTTGAAATGAACCGCGAAAAAGAAAAGTTGGCAGACAGGATAAACAGAGAGTTTCCTCAGTACAACGACCTTCTTCAAAAAACCGAACCGGTGACTCTGCCCGAAATACAAAAACACCTCGGGAAAGATGAAATAGTCATTGATTATCTACTTTCTAATCTATACTCAGGTGGGAAAAGAAAAATGTACATCTTTTTAATTACAAAAGATCGCCTGCAGTTCCGTGAATCAGGCCTCGATTCACTCTTTATCAAAAATGCAGAGATTATCCGCAAATGCGATCTCCCGACCCAATCTTCGGGAGAATCCGGTAACTCATTCAGAAGCTATACAACAGCGCTCTCTTATATGTATGATAACCTTATCAGGCCGGTTGAAGGACTATTAAGTAGTACCAGACTGATTATCATCCCTGACGAAGAGATTGCCTGGTTACCCTTTGATGCCTTTCTGAAAAATAAACCTGCTCCGGATCAAACAGATTATGAAGGACTACGCTACCTGATTTATGATTACACTTTCTCATACGGATATTCTTCTTCGCTGATCTTCAGAAAAGAACCGGAATTAAGAGGAGGAGAGGAGGTTTACGCTTTCTCACCCGACTATGGTAATAGCGGTCTCTCCGGAAAGGAACAAGACCACCTTCAGGGAGCAGGTGATGAGATTGACGGTATTTTCAAAATGTACAGGGGAAAGAAATTCACCGGCGATAAGGCTACAGAAACAAATTTCAGGTCAGCTATGCAAAATCCTGCCATCTTTCACCTGGCAATGCATTCATTAGCCGATAGTTCCAATTCCCGATACTCATATATGATGTTTGATACACGTAACGATAGCGTTGAAGACGGGAAGCTCTATAATTATGAGATTAGTATTAGCAGAATAAAAACCCCAATGGTTGTTTTAAGCGTCTGCAATTCCGGCACAGGCACACTGTACCATGGTGAGGGTCTGATGAGTCTTGCCCGCGGATTTATTCTTGCAGGTGCATCGTCGGTGATTAAAACAGCGTGGGAAGTAAATGATGAGACAAGTGCGGTTATAATAACCCGTTTCTATTTCCATCTCTCAAAAGGCAAATCAAAAGATGAAGCTATGCGTCTTGCCAAACTTGAATACATAAATTCTAATCCGCCACTATATGCAAATCCCTATTACTGGGCAGCCTATGAAGTATTGGGAGACAATTCACCAATAGCACGAAATAATCGTAACCTGGTACTATTAGTTATTAGTCTGATTTTAATACTGGTTGCAGGTCTCCTGATGACCTATTTCAAACGCCGGAGAATCTTTTCTGACCGCTCCCTGTAGAAACCGGGCGATTGTGCAAGTAATTCAAAACACTCTGCGGCTTTCTCTTTTTCACCGGTTTTAAGATAGGCCAGACCGAGATACCACCCTGCCTCTTTCCGGTATTCACCTGAACGGCCTGAGATACCGGTAAGCAGATTGATAGCCTGGTCATAATTTTCCAGAGCAAGTTGTGTCAAACCCAGAAAGAAACGAGGTGAGATAAGAGAAGGATCTTTAAGTACTGCTTCTGAAAACCCGGTTGCTGCACTCTGGTAATCACCAATTTTATAACTCCCGATAGCTGAAGCATAGCTTCCGGTTTCATTGCTGTTTCCACTCCGGGTAACAGGTGATACGACATCCATGGGTTCATAATATGAATTAAAAAGCTTTTCAGGATTATAAGAGGGTAGAAGCGACCTCACCAGGAAGATAGCGCCAATAAGAGCAGCGGCTGAGAGTGATACATACCATACGAAGAGAGGTCTGCTTAATCCTTTTTTTATCCCGTCGTATAAACTTTTCACAGGTTCACTCACATCGGATTTAAGCGAACTTGTTATGAAGTCTTTGATCTCCTCTGTATGCGGATCTCTGCCTCCGTTCTTCTGTCTCTTCTCGTGCCACTTCTTAACCCAATCTGCCGATATTTCGTTTAATTTGCTGTTTCCGATCTCTTGTTTTATATGGCTGATCTCATCAAAAATCTTCTCTTCCGGTACTTCTTCAGAAAATATATCCCTGATGAATTTCTCATTATCCTTATTTCCTGATATGTTTTTATTATAATCCGAGATCATCTCTTTAACAGCCTCCTCAGTTTTGGGAAGAGCAGGGTCGTTTCTCACATCCTCCAGATCAAGCCGTCCCTTCATATACTCACTTATCTTTCCAAAAAGAGCCGAATCGTCATGGTTAAGCTGCAGATCATCTTTAAACCAAACCCTGACATTGTTCCCTATAGCTGCCCCTGATTTGCCATTAATATATCTGTTCTGTCTCTTCATATATTTTTATTACTCTTTCTTTTTTAACTAATTTTACTCTTCCTCTTCCCTGCACCCTGCACCCAGCACCCAGCTCTGTGAAATAGCACAAAGCCCTCGCCTTGGCTATATTTCACAGGGCCAGCACCTAGGTCACCACATCCCTGGCAGCACTCTCTGTACTCATTATCCGCTTATAACCGGGATGATTTTTCACTTTTTCTGTCAATTCGCTCTGCGCCTTACATTTTTTCTTCCTGACATAGCCATAAGTATAGCCCAGTTTATCGGCTATCTCCTGGGGCGACATCTCCTGCCAGTAAAGATTCAGTATCTTTTTGCTGACCGGGTCAAGTGTCTCAAAAACATCCCTGAAAATCTCCTCGTACATTTTCTGATCAATAATTTCGGTAAAATCCTTATCGCCATCAGCGTCCACTCTGCGTGTAATGTAATTTGCCGCAGCCCGCCGTTTCTCGAGAACCGATTTCCAGAGGTTTTCGCATACACAATAGAGGTAAGTCTTGAATTTGCAGGTAAGGACAAAATCTTTATTGTCTATCTTTTCAAGCATTATAATAAGTCCATCCTGGAAGATATCACGTGCATCTTCAATTGTACCTCCCATCTGGTAAACCATGAGCCGGATCATTGGCATATACCTGTCCGAAAGGTGACGAACAACATAGCTCTTACGGTTTCTAAGGCATTCAACGATCTCTTCGTCGGTGTACTCTTTCACAGTAATTAATAATTTTCTGCAGATTCTTTTTATTGTGATTCAAATATAAAACTTTTTTCAATAGACCCCTTAAAGAAAAAAATCTGCTAAGGGAGGTAACAATTTTAAACCATTACATATTAAACTTTTGTTTTAATAACTACAGCAAGAATATTTTGCTGTAAATAGCTGATTATGTGAGCTTTGTTAATCCCACAAAATGGGAATGACGAGGCAATGATGTATTTTATTGATCCTTTGAAAGCAGGGAATAATAAAAAATTTATAAGATTATAATGAAAGTTTCAAAATATCCTGACAATTTGAGTTACTGCTTCAGCAAGGATGCGGAAAAACAATTCATTAATTCAGGAGCTCTGTATTACAAGGCAATTGAGAATGCTGACGGTGTACCGTTTCAGTTGATGTTCGGGCCACGGACGGGGGAAGGATACTATTTAAACGTAGGGGCGGGCCTCAGGCAACTTCTCGGCATCTTGTCTGAAGAGTTCACCGAAAAGGGTTTTCATGAAATGACAGATGAAATAGTTCCGCTCTCAGATGATATTCCTTCAGAAATATCAGAGTCGCGCAAAAAATTCCTCAGCGGTGAACTAAAAAGTTATAAAGCTGAAGTTCTCATCAGTATGCCGGGAGGGGAGAAAAAATGGATCCTGGACTCCTCCCTTCCGTTGATTGATGAAGATACCGGTAAGGTAATTGGCGCTATTGGAATTCTCTTCGATATAAATGAACGCAAACAGACCCTCGACAACCTGGAAAAAGCTAAAGAGAAAACAGAGGAGAGTGATCTTTTAAAGAGTGCCTTTCTTCGCAACATATCGCACGAAATAAGGACACCGCTGAATGCCATCGTTGGATTCTCCACTCGTCTCTGCGATTCTGAAAACGAGCCCGATAAACGGCAGGAATTCATCGATGTTATCCTCCGGAATACTGATCATCTGCTCGAGATCATGGACGACATTGTCGAGATATCCAGAATTGAGGCAAACGCTGTAAAGATGAATAAAAAGGAGGTAAATCTCAATTCGATGCTCCGGAGGGTTTACAACCAGTTCAGTTTAAAGGCAGGTGAAAAGAATATCCTTCTGCGTTTTGAGGCTCCCCCTGATGACAGTGAAGTTATCATCATGACCGACGGTTTCAAGCTGCTGCAGGTACTGACGAACCTGGTGGGCAATGCTGTGAAGTTCACAAATCAGGGAAAGGTTGAATTCGGATTTAGGTTTAAAGATGATAAAATTGAATTTTATGTTTCTGATACGGGAATTGGCATTCCACCGGAGCATTATATGAGGATATTTAACAGGTTTTACCAGGCTGATAGTGGCGGTACCCGCCGTTTTGAAGGTACCGGTCTGGGTTTATCCATATCGAAGGCTTATGTAGAGCTGCTGGGTGGTGCGATATGGTTCACTTCGCAACATGGTGAGGGATCGGTATTCTATTTTACTGTGCCTTATGAAAAGATTGCACGTTAATAAACTTTCTCCAGCAGGTTTTCAGAAATGAATTTAAATAAAGAACGCACTGTAACAATCGGGTGCTATGAAAAGACTAATCCGAACTAAACTGAGCCGCCAATTCCACATTAAACTATTGTTTAAATTCGACAAAATCAATGATTTATACACGATCCGTAGTATTTGATATTCACGTATCTTTGCCGTACTATTTAGTGATAAGTGATATAAATGAAGGATTTGCATGGTGGGCATACCAAATGTCTTCTTGTACAAACAAAATTTTCAGGATTTAGTTTCTGGAATTACCAGGAAGTTTGTGACATGGTTGGAGCAAAATACCCGGCCACCCCTCTTGGATTGCTGACAGTGGCTGCACTCCTTCCCCAGCATTGGATATTCAGGTTAATTGACGAGAACGTTGAACCTTTGCTGGATGACCATTTGAAATGGGCTGATATTGTCTGTACGGGGGGAATGCTTCCTCAACAGAAAAGCATGCTCAATTTCATCCGGCGGGCGCATGATCTTGATTGCATTGTTGTGGTTGGTGGTCCCGATCCGACTTCACAACCAGATATTTACCATGAGGCCGACTTTTTAGTCCTGGGTGAAGGAGAGATTACCATTCCCATGTTCTTAAACGATTT
>JBGOZX010000070.1:0-20862 GCA_041480425.1 Bacteroidia bacterium | reverse complement strand
GTTTTAAAGTTTAAGCCTTCCGTACTTATTGACTACTCATTAGAAAATACAAGGAAGCTTACACAGTTTGATATCAATGGAAATTTTATCATTGCTGATCTTATCTGGGCAGGCGGTTCATGGAGAGTGTCCGAGCAAGTAGCAGTTGGTATCCTGCAGGTTCAGTTGAATCAGCAGCTGATGTTTGGATTCTCTTATGATTATCCGGTGGGAAGGATGAATTCTTATTCAAAGGGATCAACCGAGTTTATACTGAGATATGAATTCCGTTACAAGGTCAGTGCGGCAAATCCCAGGTATTTTTAATTTAATATGAGAAGAAGGTCATTCATAATAATATTTGCTTTTCTTTCTGTTTTGTTTCATATAAACACGGAAGCACAACAGCCATTTGTTTATAAGGTCTCAAGACTATCATTCAACTTTTCTGCATTCAATGAAATCTCACCGGTAATTATACAGGATGGCCTGATTTTTTGTTCCGACCGTCGTTTCAGCGGTGTTACAGACCGCACTTCTTTTGATGGTCGACGACTATATAATATTTATATTGTGGAAAGGAAAGACTCAACAGGCTGGAAAAGACCTAAAGAAGTGAAGAGTGCCAGAACTGCACTTTTCAATAATGGTCCATTGTGTTTAGCTCCTGACGGGAAAACAGTTTATTTTACCAGTGAGATTGAAACCGGTGTTCCAGCGAAGAACAGAAATTTCAGGAACCGCAGCGGGATATTCATTGCCGACCTTTCGGGGATAGAGTTGTTATCAATACGGCCTTTTAAATATAACGATCCTCAGTTTGATCTTGGGCAGCCTTCAATCAGCAGTGATGGAAAGTATCTTTTCTTTGCCTCCGACATGCCAGGAGGGCAGGGGGGCTCTGATATATACTTCTGTGAATCAATAAACGGAGAATGGAGTACTCCTGTCAACCTTGGCCCTCAGGTTAATTCCCCGGGAATTGATAACTATCCATATATGCATCCTTCCGGGAGACTCTACTTTACCTCTGACCGCCAGGGTGGTTTGGGCGGTCTGGATGTTTATTATACTACATTAATTAACGGATCCTGGGAAAGTCCTTCGATTCTTCCAGAACCCATCAATTCTGCTTCTGATGATTTTGCATTTGTTGCTGAAACTGATCTTCAGAAAGGCTATTTCTCTTCTAACCGGCGCAGGAATGATGATATTTATGAATTTACTTCTACAATTATCAGGAAATCTTCGTGCAATCTTCTGGAAGAGAATAACTATTGTTATGAATTCGTGGAGGAAAATGCAATTAAGTATGATACCATGCCCTTCAGGTATGATTGGAAATTTGGAGACGGAAACAAAGGTATCGGCCCCCGGGTTGAACACTGCTATGCTGGCCCCGGGACTTATGTTGTTCAGCTTGACGTAGTTAACCTTGTAACGAAAGAAGTTTCAATTAATGAAAAATCGGATATTCTTGTTGTAAAAGATATTGAACAACCATATATTTCAGGACCTGATAACGCCAATATTGGTCAGATGATAAAGCTAAGTGCTGACAGTACAAATCTGCCCGAATGGACAATTTCCCGCTATTACTGGAATTTTGGTGATGAAACAATCGCTATTGGGAAAAATGTTGATAAGACATATTCAAAACCCGGTACTTACAATATTCAACTGATAGTTTCGACTGAACCTGAGACGGGTGGTACAGTGAGAGAAGCATGTGTTTCCAAAAATATTACGATAATACGCCAACCCTGAATTTGAAAATGACTATTTTTGAAGCTCAATGAAAGTGAACACTGCAATATATATGATACTGATTCCCGCATTATTTCTTTTGAAAATGTCGTGGAATGAATTATATGGTCAGGCAGTACCCGGGAAAGATGAAAACATTCCGTTTCTTGTAACCTTTGGGAAAAACGGCGAAACATCGTGGGGAGATGATGATTTTTTTTCAATATTCTTTTTTACAATTCCAAAGGATTTTAATCAGCAGTTTTATATTAAGGTTTTTGACCCTGATTGTGGAGGGGAAAATGATGAAATCCAGGGAATCTGGGATACCAGAACTATGTTTTCGGTTTATGGTGGCAAAGGGGTGGATCCTGACAAAAATGAGGAGTCAAGAGGACTTCGGGAAGGGGCGAACTATAAAGCCGGTAATTTGCTGGCATCAAAGGTTTTTGGTAATGAAGCCAGGTATGACAACAAATACTATGCTTTCGGGCCGTTTAACCCCACTGAGGGAGATTATAACGAGAAGTGGAAAAGCTATATTTTTAAGATTATATGCGAGGGAATAAGTGGTGACGATGGGAATTTGTACAGGTATTTTCTCAGCCGCGATGCCAACAGTAACCTCCCTATTGAAGGAGCCAATGCGTTCACCTATGAATATACATTCAGAATGTGGAATGATACCAAAAGCGTTGCTCATATCTATCCGTATGTTGATACTGGTATCGTTTCGATAAGGCAGAGGAATTTTGACTGGGATAATGATGGGGCCATTATGGTTGTATCCAGATATAAGCAGGGTATCACTGTTCCTATTTCAAATGAAGATAACTGGGCAGAATCGAAGATTCCTGTGGAATCGGAGGAAATAGGAAAATCGCTTGATTTCCAGTTTCATAAAAAGCAGGGAGATCTGGTTAGAAATAATAATGTTGTCGTTACTCTTGAAAACCAGAGAGGTGATGCACTTCAGTTTTTTAGTTCACCTATCGGAGGGGTTCCGGTTTATGTGCCAGTAACTAGGATTACAAAAGTTCCAAAAAAATAGAGGAAGGCTTAAATGCGGTTTTTTATCACTAGTAAGATTTATTTCAGCACCATAGCGTGCTTATTTTTGTTTTCCGGGATTTTATATAGTCAGGCTTACCGGTTCAAAAACTATGGGATTGATAACGGGCTCCCAAGTAATGTAGTTTATACCCTGACCCAGGATAATAACGGATATCTTTGGGTTGGTACCACTGAAGGTCTTTCAAGATTTGATGGTTTTGATTTTTATAAAGTAACATTTCCAGATTCAACAAACGGTCGTTACCCCACTGCATCTATTAAAGATAATAAAGGAACACTTTGGTTTGGATGCAGCGATGGAACTGTCTTCTACTCGCAAGGTAGCACCCTGAAGCAGGTGCCACTTACAAATTCATCAACCATAAGCTGTCTTCTTGAAGGACCTGATGGTCTGATATATGCTATCCCTCAGAGAAAATTGGTTTTCAGTATTAATCCGGTTAAACCTGATGAGGTTCATCCATACTCAATAAGCTCTGACCCTGTAATGTCTTCTGCCTCTTTTTCCCATTCCGGAAACCTGCTTATAGGAACGCAGGAGAATCTGTTGATTTGCGAAGTGAAAGCAGATTCCATAAAAACACTAAAGGTAATCGAAGGTTTTGACTATTCAAGGATCATATCAATACATCAGATGAACGATAGCACCAGGTTTATCATAGGTACTGATGGGAATGGACTTTTTCAGTTACAATTGACTCCGGATAATAGCATATTATCTCGATTCACAGGGTATCCCGAACTTGAAACTCTCACGGTGAGGGCTATTACTGAGGATTCGGAAAAGAACCTCTGGATTTCCACATCTGAAACAGGTGCCGTCAGGCTTACGTTAAACAGTAAGGATGAAACTCTGCAATCAGTCAGGTTTTTAAATAAAACCTCAGGCCTGCCTGGTGACAATGTCACTCTGGTTTTCCGGGATTTAGAGGATAACTACTGGATAGGTTTTAATGGTGCCGGACTCTCAATGTTAAGCTCAGATGCTTTTAGTTTTTATGCACCCGGAGAAAATGGTAACCCCAATAACATTATTTATATTAATAAACTGAACAGCGATTATTTTCTTGGTACACCCACAGGTTTTTATGTTTACGATTTATCAGGAGCAAGGCCGGTATCTTTCACTAACCTTACCAGGCAGGCAGGCAGAAATGAGATTAGTGCCTATCACATTGATAGTAAAAATAATGTCTGGATCGGAACTAAGGGAAGCGGGCTGTTTCTAAAAAATAGTACCGGGAATATAAGCCAGTTTTTCAGGTCGGGCGACACAGGTGCTGATTATATTACTAATATTGAAATGGATGACGAGAACATCTGGCTTGCCACACTTAACGGGGTAAATATAATATCACGAAAAAGCGGGGCTTTATTGAAGAATTACAACATTAATAATGGCCTGCCACATAACAGTATCAATCAGATTTTCCTTACTGCCGACGGAAGTGCGTATGTTGCGACTGAGAGTGACAGACTATACAGGATTGACGTTGATTCCGGTATCATTGTCTCTGATGCAGTAATGTACGGAATTCTGCTGAACAAAATCCTCGCTGTTACTCAGGGAAGAGACGGGGTGATCTGGGCTGCAACACAGGGTAACGGAGTTTTTGAGTGTTACAGGGATTCTGTGAAAGAAATAACCGTAACAAACGGATTACTATCCAATTACACGTACAGCATTCTTTCCGATTCTGAAAATAATATTTGGATTGGTCACCAGAGAGGCTTTTCAAGATATAATCCGATGACCGGAGTAACAAAAATATATGGAACCGATTTTGCAAGAGGAGGATCCTGTAATACTGATGGCATGTATGAATCGCCTGATGGTAAAATATTTATAGGAACTACCGAAGGTCTGATAATTTATGACAGGTTAAAGGATAAGAAAAAACAGGTAGCTCCTTTTAATAATATAAATTCCATCACAATAAACGAAGTTAATTACCCTTATCAGCCGTCCTTTTCTCTTCCGTATAAAAAACGTTACGCTGTCAGGGTCAATTATTCCGGCATCAATTTCAGTGATCCTGAAAAGGTTTATTACAGCACATACCTCGAAAATTATGATGATGACTGGACCAAAGTATCATCATCACGGGAGGTCAAATACAGCCTGAGAGACGGAAAATATAATTTCAATCTTATTTCAGTAAATGAAGATGGGCTATCGCAGGAGAATCCGGTGTCATTCCAGATCATTATTAAACGACCCATCTGGAGAGAATGGTGGTTCATATTGTCACTGATCGGCATAGTGTCAGGGATTGTGGTTCTCATAGTCAGGGAAAGAGAAAAAGTCCTGAAGAAAAGAGAGGAATATCTCGAAACGGAGCTGGAAGCAAGAACCCAGGTTGTAAGGAAACAGAAAGCGGAGATAGAACTTCAGAACCATGAAATAACAGATAGTATTAACTATGCCAGGAGAATACAGTCGAGCATTTTACCGGATACAAGCAAGCTCAGGGAACAATTCAAAGACGCTTTCATCATGTTGTATCCCCGCGATATTGTCAGCGGTGACTTCTTCTGGTTTGACAAGCTCGACAATGACATGTTTGTTCTGGTTTGTGCCGATTCGACAGGTCATGGTGTTCCGGGCGCATTCATGTCAATGATTGGCACCACTCTTCTCCGGGATATTGTTACGCGGCAGAAGATTTCCAGGCCATCCGAAATACTTACATTGCTCGACAAGCAGATCTTTTCAACGCTTAACCAGAAGCTTGACGTAGGTGTCTCAAACGATGGTATGGATGTGGTAGTTTGCGAGTTTACCCTTAAGAATCGTCATATCAGGTTTGCATCGGCAATGCGCCCGGTAATACTTGTTCTTGGCGGAGAAACGTATTATATAAAAGGTAACAGATCATCGGTAGGAGGGGAATCTGTAATGGAGAAGTACTTTGATGATCAGGAGTATTATCTTAACGAGGGTGATACTCTTTATATGTTTTCAGACGGACTTCCCGACCAGTTTGGCGGACCTGATGGCAAAAAGATGAAGATTGCCAGATTAAAGAGACTTATAGGTGAAGTATCAAAATTACCTATGGACCAGCAGGAAGAGGCTGTTGCCAAATTCTATTATGATTGGAAAGGTAAGCATGATCAGGTTGATGATATTCTTTTTATGGGAGTCAGGGTATAAGCCTGTTACCTGTTGTAGACGCCATTTACAAATAGCGTTATTTCACCTGTAGAGGCAGTATTGCTTTGGTTTTCAGCTCTGTCTTTCAAATAAAAATCATATCTTATCGTGTCGCTTTTAAAATAAAAGAGATACAAAAATGTAACCTTAATAGTCCCTTTTAATAATTTATTCTGCCCAAGCCTCTCCATATACGGGATCCTGTATCCTGAAGGTTTCAGAGGATCGTTGTCCGGTGCAGGTGCCATAACACCCCCGGATTTTCTGTAAAGTGAAAAGAAAAGATTTATAGTGTCAAATGTTTGCCCTTCTGAAGGGGTAGGTAATCCAAGGTCGCCATCCCCATCCTCAAAATAGAACTCCAATCTGCCCCCTTTCGTACTGTTTCCGAGAATGTCAATAGTATCAAAAACAGTAAAGCTGGTAAATTCGATTTTCGGTTCCGGGGGCAATGTCTGAATTTTACCGCATGAAACTGAAGCAAGAATTATGACAGCAAAAATAACCAGATAATTAATTGTTCTCATGAATCTCAGTTAATAAATCTTTTCGCACAAAAACCGCACCAAAGTAAGTTATTTTTTTCTGAAAAATATCCTGATTTGTGCTCCGGTAAACTCAAAACGTTCTCTCATCCTGTTCTCGATATACCTTTTATATGGCTCCTTTACATACTGGGGCAGGTTGCAGAAAAAGGCAAACGTGGGGGTATAAGTGGGTAATTGAGTAACATATTTTATCCTGATATATTTACCTTTTAATGACGGAGGGGGATTGTTCCGGATTATTTCAAGCATTACCTCGTTCAATTCCGGAGTGGAAATCTTTCTTGTTCTGTTTTCATTCACCTTCTCAACAAGTTCAAGTATTTTATGAATCCTTTGTTTGTTAATTGCAGAAATAAAAAGAATATGGTAATCCGTAAAAGGAGCAGTTTTATTTCGTATCTCTTTTTCTAACAGGATGGTAGTATTATTCTCTTTTTCAATAAGATCCCACTTGTTTACAAGTATAATCATCCCTTTGTTATTCTTCTGAATAAGGGAAATTATGTTAAGATCCTGGGCTTCAATTCCCCTCGTTGCGTCAATAAGAAGAAGGCAGATATCGGAGTTTTCTATAGTTCTTACAGATCTCATTACTGAATAGAATTCTATATCTTCACTTACTTTGCCCTTCTTTCTTAAACCTGCAGTATCGACAAGAAGAAAATCATGGTTGTATTTATTATACCTTGTGTAGATTGAATCTCGTGTTGTACCTGCCAGCGGAGTAACAATATTTCTCTCTTCCCCAAGCAGAGAGTTTACAAGTGATGATTTACCAACATTTGGGCGCCCAACTATGGCAACTCTTGGTATTTCGGGTATTATATCCTGGGGTTGTTCAGGCAGATTTTTCACAATAGCATCCAGGAGTTCTCCTGTTCCGCTTCCGTTCATTGAGCTAAGTGGGAAATAATCACCAATACCGAGGCTATAGAATTCAGCAGCCTCAAGTAACCTTTCACCATTGTCAACCTTATTTACGACCAGCATAACTTTTTTATCAGACCTTCTGAGAAGTGATGCTACCGATGTATCAAGCTCGTGAATACCGATCGTAACATCAACCATAAAAAGAATGATATCAGACTCTTCAATAGCAAGCAATACCTGTTTGTTTATCTCTTCTTCAAAAATGTCTTCGGAATTCTGGACATACCCGCCCGTATCAATAACTGAAAAATCAACTCCATTCCAATAAGAGGAACCGTAGTTGCGGTCGCGGGTTACTCCGCTTACCTCATCCACAATTGCCTCCCTTGAATCGGTAAGCCTGTTGAAAAGGGTTGATTTACCAACATTTGGTCTTCCTACTATAGCAACTATTCTGCTCATAAATTAGTCCGTATTGTTTACCTGTATCCGAATCTCTTGAGTGCCTGTGGTTTATCTCTCCAGTCTTTTGTAACTTTCACATACAGTTCAAGAAATACCCTTTGTCTGAAAAAGTCTTCCATATCGCGCCGGGCTTCAGTACCTACTTTCTTCAGCTTAGCTCCTTTGTGTCCGATAATTATACCTTTCTGACTATCGCGTGTAACATGGATCAATGCCCTTATTTTTATGAGATCATACTCCTCTTTAAAACTCTCAATTTCAATTTCAACGGAATACGGAATCTCTTGCTGATAATTGACAAGTATCTTTTCGCGAATTATTTCCGATGCAAAGAATCTTTCATATTTGTCGGTAAGCTGATCTTTGGGAAAAAACGGGGCACCTTCAGGCAGCCTGCTGAGTATTGCATTAAGGAGAGTGTCAAGGTTAAAGCTGTTAAGTGCTGAAAGGGGAATTACCGGCGATTCGGGAAATGTGGTTTCCCACGATTGAACAATTTTTTCAAGATCTCCCTGGTTACTCAGATCGATCTTATTTACAGCAATAATAACAGGAACTTCTGCTTTTCTGATCTTCTCCACATACTCGCTTTCAGCCCCTGCCGGTTCTGTAACATCTGTAACATAAAGTATTACATCTGCATCAGACAGGGCAATGTTTACAAAGTTCATCATTGATTCCTGAAGCTTGTATTTTGGTTTCAGAATCCCGGGGGTATCGGAATAGACTATCTGAAAATCATCCCCATTTACAATTCCCTTAATCCTGTGGCGTGTGGTTTGAGCCTTTGACGTGATAATTGAAAGCTTTTCACCTACAAGTGCATTCATTATAGTCGATTTACCTACGTTGGGATTCCCTAGTATATTAACAAAACCAGACCTGTGATTCATTATTCCCGATTAAAAAATACCTCTTTTCAGCATACTTACCTCTTTGTCGGTCAGAAACCTCCATTTCCCGCGTTGAAGACTTTTCTTTGTGAGCCCTGCAAAATAGACCCTGTCAAGTTTTTTTACCTTATAACCCAATAATTCAAACATCCTTCTGATGACCCTGTTCTGGCCAGAGTGAAGTTCAATACCGATTTGGCTTTTATCGGAAGGATCAGCATACGATACTGCATCAGCCACAACAAGCTCACCATCAAGATCAACACCATCCGTAATCCGGATAAGGTCGTTTTTGGTAACAGGTTTATCAAGAAATACATGATAAATCTTGCTCTTTTTATACTTTGGATGAGTAAGTTTTCCCGTAAGGTCGCCATCGTTTGTCAGCAGAAGAACTCCGGTTGTTTCTTTATCGAGCCGCCCGACAGGATAAATTCTCTCAGTACACGCATCTCCGATAAGTTCAAGGACAGTATGATCAGCATGGGGATCCTCAACAGTGGTGACATAACCCTTGGGTTTATTCATCAGGATATATACTTTTCTTTCTGCTGAAAGCCGCTTGTTTTTATATCTTATATTATCATTATGAGTGACTTTGGTACCCAGTTCTGTAATGGTTTTGCCATTTACAGTAATAAATCCATCCTGAATGAGTACATCGGCTTCCCTGCGTGAACAAATACCACTGTTGGCAATAAACCTGTTTAGTCGCAACTTATCATCTTCCCTCTTTGTTACTTTTGACGCTGACTTGCTATTTTTAGAGGAAAAATTTCTGACAGGTTTCCGGGACTCCATATTGATAATATTATCAGGCCGCAAAGGTACAATTAATTGACAATATTATGATTTAATGATTTTTTTGCACCTTTGTCACTCTAAAATAAATGCTCTATGACATTAATAAAATCCATTTCAGGTATTAGAGGAACAATAGGAGGAAAACCAGGAGAAGGACTCACCCCGGTTGATATTGTTAAATTTTCTGCTGCATATGGAACATGGCTCCAGAGAAGGCATAATAAACAGAAACTGGTGGTTATTACAGGACGTGATGCCAGGAGATCGGGTAGTATGGTAAATAGTCTGGTTATTAATACTTTGCAAAGCCTTGGGATTAATGTAACCGACATTGGGCTGGCTACCACCCCTACTGTCGAGCTGGCCGTGACAGGAACCAGTTCTCAGGGAGGGATAATTGTAACCGCCAGTCATAATCCTGCTGAGTGGAATGCACTCAAGCTTCTTAATGAAAAAGGAGAATTCCTTTCATCTGATGATGGTCAGAAAGTACTGGAGATCGCAACATCTGAAGATTTTGTTTTTGCTCCGGTCGACCTGGCCGGATACCTGACCTATGATGATTCATGGGGCCAAAAACATATTGATCAGATACTCGGTATGGATCTGGTTGATGTAAATGAAATAAGATCAGCGGGATTTTCAGTAGCAATTGATTGTGTTAACTCCGTTGGCGGAGTGATCCTGCCACCTCTGCTCAGGTCTCTGGGAGTCAGTAAGATTGTTGAGCTGAACACAACTCCTGACGGGAATTTTGCCCATAATCCCGAACCTCTCCCGCAAAACCTGACTGACATTTCTGCACTCGTTACGAAGGAAAAAGCTGATGTCGGATTTGTTGTCGATCCTGATGTAGATCGTCTTGCAATAATCTGTGAAGACGGGACTATGTTCGGAGAGGAATATACCCTTGTTGCAGTTTCCGATTACATTCTGAAACAGACGCCAGGGAATACTGTTTCAAACTTATCATCCACAAGGGCCTTAAAAGATATAACAGAAAAATACGGATGTCACTACTTTTCTGCAGCAGTAGGAGAGGTCAATGTTGTAGAGGAGATGAAAAGAAGAAACGCAATAATCGGGGGGGAGGGGAACGGCGGTGTCATTTACCCGGAGCTTCATTATGGCCGTGATGCCTTGATTGGCATTGCATTATTTCTGTCCCATCTGGCAAAAAGCAGGATAAAATGTTCTTCTCTCAGAAGACTCTACCCGGACTATGTAATTGCCAAGAAGAAACTAAATCTTTCTGCCGGAACTGACTTCAGCCTGATCCTGGATGAAGTTAGAAAGCGATTTCATGATCATCAGATTGATGAAAGAGATGGAATGAGAATTGAACAAAAAGAGGGCTGGGTACAGATACGTAAATCGAATACGGAACCCATTATGCGAATCTATGCGGAAGGGAGAACAGCCATTGAGGCTGAAAATCTGGCAGATAGCGTTATCGAGATTGTTAAAAAAATCTAATTAATTTTATTTTTTTAATTCCCCGGAATAAAAATACCGCAACGAGTGTCTTTAAAATATAAAGGGAGAAGACTACTGATGGTTAAAATTTGTTAAGAACCTGAATTGAGTTACCCATTTTAATACTTTTGTACCTGATTTTTTAGGATATATTAAATTTTAATAAGTATAATTTCAAATGAAAAGAACAATTATTATTACAGGAATTATTGTAGCTGTGGCAATAATAATTTTGATTGTAATAGGGAAGGTAACGAAAAAGAAAGATATTTCGAACCTTTACGCTGAAGCAAAAAGAGGGCAGTTTGATATAATTGTAAACACAACCGGTGAGTTACAGGCTGAAAGATCAACAGATATTGCCGGACCTGAATTTACCCAGAGCAGGAACATAAGGGCAATGGATATCAAGATTACTGACATGGTGGCTGAGGGTACTGAAGTGAAAGCAGGCGATTATGTTGCAACACTCGACAGGACAACTTTTGATAATAGTCTTAAGGATGAACTTGAGAGACTAACAACCTCAGAAACCAACCTGGAAGTGAAAATGCTGGATACGGCTGTTACTCTCAGTAACTTAAGAGATAATATCAAAAATCTAAGGTTTACCGTTGAAGAGGCAGGTATTACTCTCCAGCAGTCTAAATATGAACCTCCGACAACCATACGTCAGGCGGAAATATCACTCGACAAAGCTCAACGTTCTCTCGACCAGTCAATCAAGGGATATTCCCTCAGGGTTGAACAGGCCAGATCAGATATGAGGACCATCAAATTTAATCTGTCAGAGCAACGCCAGAGAGTGGCAGATTTGCAAACAGTACTTTCAAAGTTTGTCATTAAGGCTCCTTCCGACGGAATGGTTATCTATAAAAGAGACAGGACCGGGGCAAAAAGAAAAGTCGGATCTTCAATCTCACCATGGGATAATGTTGTTGCCACACTCCCTGATCTTTCAACAATGATATCAAAAACTTATGTAAATGAGATTGATGTAAGTAAAGTTAAATCGGGACAGAAAGTTGAAATAGTAGTTGATGCTTTTCCTGACAGATCTTACACCGGAAATGTAACATCTGTTGCAAATATCGGAGAGCAGCTGCCTAATGCTGATGCAAAGGTGTTTGAGGTGATGATTAAAGTTGACGGATCTGATCCGATTTTAAGACCTTCAATGACTACAGGAAACAAGATCATTACCAAGACTATTAATGATGTTATATATATCCCGCTTGAAAGTGTTCAGGCCGGAGCTGACAGTATTCCTTTTGTCTATATGAAGAACGGCAATAAACAGGTTGTTGTGCTTGGAGAATCAAACGAAAATAATGTTGTAATAGAACAGGGATTGGAACCGGATGCAACAGTATATCTCAGTACCCCTGAAAACCCTTTGAAGTTCAGACTGGTTGGTGACAATCTCATAGCAATCAATAGAGACCGGGCAAAAGCAAAAAAAGCTGAGGAGTTGAGATTAAGGGAGGAAGCTACAAAAGCCGGCCAGAGAAGGCCGATGATGGAGGGGATGACACCTGAAATGATGCAGCAATTCGAGAATATGAGGGCAAATCCCGGAGCACCAAGAGATACGGCAGCTATGCGCAAAATGAGGCAGCAATTCCAGAATATGAGAGGGAATAGACCTGCAGGTAGTACAGGAGGAGCAAGAGATACATCAGCAAGACGTAGAACTAACACTCAAACAACCGGACAACAAACTTCAGGACAGAATGCTCCGGTATAAACACAAACTTCAGTTAGAAATAATTACTAAAGCTAAATGATATGTTTAAGTTTTTAATCAAATATTTTCACGATATAGAAATTGCCGTCGAATCCATAGTTTCCAATAAGCTGAAATCGATGCTTACAGCTCTTGGAATAATATTCGGTGTCGCGGCTGTTATTGCCATGCTGGCAATTGGTAAAGGAGCTAAACAGGAGATCATGGAGCAAATGAAAATGGTCGGGGTAAACAATATCCTTATCAACCCGGTCATCCCTGACAAATCTTCTTCAACTGAAGAAGGAGAAAAACAACAAAAAAAATTCTCGAGAGGATTAAACATGCTGGATGTGGATGCAATCAGGGAAACACTTCCTTCAGTAAAAAGAATAAGCCCGGAAATATCATTTAACTCTACAGCAATGCTGAGTGGGGTAAAATACACCGCTAAGCTTGTTGGTGTCTCAAATGACTATTTCTATTTATATAACCTGCCACTTGTTGGCGGAGCATTCTTTAATAAATTTCAGGAGGAGAATGGGATACAGGTTTGTATAATCGGAGCAAATATCAGGGCAAAATTCTTCAGTAAGATAGATCCACTTGGACAATATATTAAATTTAACGGTATCTGGCTGAAGGTTATCGGGGTACTTCAGAAAACCAATGTCAACCTCACAGGATTTGAGGAAAAGGGGGTAAATGTTTACAATGACAACATCTATATTCCGATTCAGACAATGCTTTTAAGATACCAGAACAGGGCTCTTCTGAACACGAAAATGGTGTCGGAAGCCACTTCCAATGTTATGTTTTTCGGTGGTGGTCCCGGTGGCGGCGGAATGTCAAGAATTGTCGTAAGCAGTTCTGATGCCTCTTCCGATGTTGAGACCAATTATAATCAGCTCGACAGGATCGTTGTGCAGGTAACTGAAACAGAGCAGCTAAATCCTACGACCGAAATACTGAGCCGTATGCTTACCAGACGTCATACAAACGTCAAAGACTTTGAGATAACTGTGCCTGAATTGCTGCTTAAACAACAGCAGAGAACAAAAGATATTTTCAATATTGTTCTCGGGGCCATTGCCAGCATATCACTTATTGTCGGGGGTATTGGTATCATGAACATCATGTTTGCTTCAGTTATGGAAAGGATAAAAGAGATTGGTACCAGGATGGCAATCGGTGCAAAAAAAATGGACATAGTTGTCCAATTCCTTGCCGAAGCAGTTCTGATTAGTGTCACAGGTGGTTTTATCGGAGTATTCCTTGGAGTAATAATGGCAAAACTGATAGAGCAGATTGCCGGTATAATGACTATTGTATCATTCTTCTCGATATTTATTGCTTTCGGGGTATCGGCGGCTGTTGGTGTTATCTTTGGTTACTCTCCGGCAAAAAGGGCATCTGAAAAAGATCCTATTGAATCATTAAGGTATGAATAAAATATTAGAAATGAAGAGGTTACTTTTATTATCAACGATAGGTTTGTTTCTGTTCTCTATTCAGAAAACTGAAGCACAGGAGCTAAGAAAACTTACATTCCAGGATGTCATTAAAATTTCAGAAGAGCAATCACCTAATGCCCTGATAGCTAAGCACAGATTCCGGGCCAGTTACTGGCAATACCGGACCTTTGTAGCTCAATACAGGCCCTCACTCACACTCACTGGTACAACACCATCCTACAGCACAGCATTTGACAGGGTGTGGAACTCACAGTTGAGTCGTTATGATTATCGAGCTACTAATATCCTGCGAAATATAGGTTCACTCTCTTTAACCCAGAATATTGGTTTTACCGGAGGCTCAATTTATTTGAATTCGGATCTTACACTTGAGAACGATTTTGAAAATAAAACCAGGAAATACATTTCAACACCGATAGGTATCGGATTAAACCAGCCTTTATTCCGTTATAATTCCCTTAAATGGCAGAAAAAAACAGAACCATTAAAATATGATGCTGCCAGGCAGACATTCCTCTCAAATATTGAATCTGTTCACCAGCAGGCTGTAATGAATTTTTTCTCACTGGCTCTTGCCCAGATCAATAAACAGATTGCTGAGATGAATTATTCAAATGCTGATACACTGTGGAGAATAGCTCAGGGGAGATACGACCTGGGAACAATAGCTGAGGATGAGCTACTCCAGATGCAGCTTTCATGGCTTAATGCTGAAACTGCCCGTAAACAATCTGAAATGAACCTTAGAGACAGGGAAATCCGGTTAAGGTCATTTCTGGGATTTAATGAAAGTGTAAGACTGGAGCTCATATTACCGAATGAGATCCCCTCATTGCAGGTCAACACTCAGGAGGTTCTTGATCTTGCAATGGCAAATAATCCTGAGATATTAAATCAGCAGCTTACTATACTCACAGCACAGAGCAATGTAGCGCAGGCAAAGGCTGAAAAGGGACTAAATGCAAACCTTGTGGCCACATATGGGTTACGCGATCAGGACCCCAATTTTGCTTTAGCATATGCGCAATCTAACAATCAGCAAAGTGTACGATTAGGATTGACAATACCAATTCTGGACTGGGGACTGGGCCGGGGAAAGTTCAAAATGGCACAGTCGAGTCTTGAGCTTGCCCAGGTACAATCTGACCAGGCACTTATTGACTTCCAGCAAAACCTGCTCCTCGATGTTGAACAGTTCAACCTGCAGTCAAACCAGGTTGCAATTGCTGCAAAATCGGATACGGTTGCAATGAAAAGGTACGAAGTTACAAAGCAGCGTTTCCTTATTGGGAAGATTGCTGTTCTCGACCTGAATGATGCAGATAGCAGAAAGGACCAGAACAGAAGAGCTTATGTGCAGTCATTACAGGATTACTGGAACTATTTCTATAACATACGTAGCCTTACATTATACGATTTCATATACAGAAAACCTCTTGAAACGGATTATGAAAAACTACTCCAGTAACTGGAAGTCATTTAAATAATAAATAGGGGCTGTATAAACTTAATTCAGCCCTTTTTTTATAAAAGTTTCTTTATCTTTGCGCCTCAATAAAGAAGAATAAGAAAAAGTTATCCAAATAAATCCAAAATAAAGAACAATGCAAAACAAAGCAGCTATAATCGTTCTGGCAATTGCATTAGGGCTGGTTTCGGTTTACCAGTTATCATTTACCGGTGCAACTTATAATGTCAGAAAAGAGGCCAAAGTATACGCCAGGGGTGACCTGGTCAAACAACGTATCTATTTAGATTCTATCGCCGCATTACCGAAGGAAAAATGGAGTTACCTGGGTCATACATTCAAAGAAGTACAGAAAAAGGAGCTTAATCTTGGTCTCGACCTGAAGGGTGGAATGAACGTAATTCTGGAAGTATCGGTAGAGGATATTTTAAAGGCCCTATCCAACTACAGCCCCGACAAAACTTTTAATGATGCACTTCTCCGCACCCGCCAATATCAGAAGCAGAGTCAGAGTGATTTCCTTACTCTCTTCGGAAGGGCTTTTCAGGAGATTGACCCGAATGCAAAGCTTGCAGCAATTTTCGGGACGGTCGATCTTAAAGAAAAGATCAATTTCAATTCGACTAATGAACAGGTATTAAAAGTTCTTGATGACGAGATATCCAGTTCAATTTCCAACGCATTCAACATTCTTCGTACAAGGATCGACCGTTTTGGTGTTGTACAGCCCAATATTACCCAACTTGCAACAAAAGGCCGTATTCTTATTGAGCTCCCGGGTCAGACTGACCCCAAAAGGGTTCGTGAACTTCTTCAGGGAACAGCAAACCTTGAATTCTGGGAGACCTATGAAAACAGTGAAATCATTGGTTACCTTTCACAGGCAAATACTCTTTTAAGGGAGATACAGGTTAACACTGTAGTCGCGGATACGACCAAAATTGCAAAGGCAGGAGAAGGTTTAGCTGCTGACACAACAAAAAAAGATCAGACCCTTCTTGATCTTATTGAAAAAGATACTACTACCAAGGTCGCAGATGCAACAACACGTGTGGAATTTACTCTTCAGAACCCGTTATTCGGCATTCTTACTCCCCGTGTTACTGAAAAGGGAGAACCCTTGCCCTCCAGTATGGTTGGAATGGCAGCTGGAATAGATACAGCAAAAGTCAACCGTTACCTTAAAATGAATCGGATAAAAGCTCTGTTTCCTCGTGATCTGAAACTTCTGTGGAGCCAGAATCCTTATAAATATGACCCCACAAAATCATTATACGAACTACATGCAATAAAAGTTACCACCCGCGACGGACGTCCTCCGCTCGACGGAGATGTTATTACTTCAGCCAGAACTTCATCCGGGATTACCGGTTCCGAGGTGAAAGTTGATATGTCGATGAATTCCGAAGGTGCAAAGACATGGGCAAGAATGACACGCGAAAATATTAACCGGTGCCTGGCAGTTGTTCTCGATGGTTATGTCCGCTCATATCCAAGAGTACAAAATGAGATTACAGGTGGTAATACAGAAATAACGGGCGATTTCACGATTGAGGAAGCTGATGACCTGGCTAACATTCTGAAATCAGGTAAATTACCGGCTCCTGCACATATAATATCCGATACTATCGTTGGACCAACCCTTGGCAAAGAAGCAATTCATTCAGGATTTATTTCATTCATCATAGCGTTTGCTTTTGTTCTGGGATTTATGATATTCTATTACAGCAAGAGTGCAGGGACAATTGCAAATATTGCCCTTGTAGCCAACATATTTCTCCTTTTCGGTGTGCTAGCCTCACTGAATGCAGTGCTTACCCTTCCGGGTATTGCCGGTATCGTCCTTACAATGGGTATGGCAGTTGACGCGAACGTGCTTATCTACGAAAGAATAAGGGAAGAGCTCAGAGCCGGAAAGGGTATTAAGCTTGCAATTTCGGAAGGTTATAAAAGAGCCTATTCTGCTATTATTGACTCAAACGTTACAACAATCCTTACAGGTATTGTACTATATATCTTCGGGCAGGGTCCGATAAAAGGATTTGCTACAACTCTTGTTATTGGAATTCTGACATCCATGTTCACGGCAATATTTATTACAAGACTAATTTATGAAAGGCTTCTGAAAAAGAATGCAAATCTCACGTTCTCGATAAAGATAACGGCCAATGTGTTCAAACACACAAAGATAGATTTTATAGGGATGAGAAAATATTTCTATGTTGTTTCAGGAATCATTCTGTTGGCAGGTGTAGTTTCATTATTTGTCAGGGGACTTAATCCCGGTATTGACTTTACTGGAGGACGTACTTTTGTAATAAGATTTGATAAACCTGTAATTACGGAAGACATTGCAACCAGGCTTAACGTATCATTCGGAGAACTACCTCAGGTAGTCACTTTCGGAAGCGATAATCAGGTTAAGATTACAACCAAATACAAGATCAACGAAACAGGAGTTGATGATGAGGTAGATTCTAAATTGTATGAAGGATTAAAAGGAGTTGTAGGCGGTGATATCAGCAAGGATGATTTTCTCTCAAAATACAGGGTAAGTTCTGAAACTGTTGGTCCTGTTGTGGCAGCCGATATCAAGATCAACGCTTTCTATGCAGTCGGTATTGCACTTGTACTCATTTTCTTCTATATCTTCATGAGATTCCGCTACTGGCAGTATGGTTTCGGAGCTGTGATGTCATTGTTTCATGATGTGCTGCTCGTTATAGGAGTTTATTCGATATTCTGGGGTCTCATGCCTTTCTCAATGGAGATTGACCAGGCATTTATTGCAGCGATACTTACTGTAATCGGATTTTCGGTCAACGATACCGTAATCGTCTTCGACAGGCTGAGGGAATATATTCCACTGTATCGTAAACGGCCTATGAAAGAGGTACTTAATATGGCTATAAACTCAACCCTGAGCAGAACGATAAACACAACCTTAACTGTGATGCTCACGATAGTTGCCATGTTCATCTTTGGCGGCGCAGTAATACGCGGATTCATGTTTGCCCTTATGGTAGGGATCGGAACAGGAGTATATTCATCTGTCTTCGTTGCTACTGCATTGATGTATGACACCTCTCCAAAGGGCCATGGTGAAGAAGAGGCTAAAGGTAAGATTAAGGCTTAAAGAAATATAAGATACTTTAAGGGGCTTTTTCCAAAGCCCCTTTTTTGTTGGGTAGCCCCTAAAGGGGACTTATTGAATATAAAAACTGTTATATAAAACCCCCTTTAGAGGGTAGGGGGCAAAATCAGGCTTTTGAAACACACTTCCTTATTATAGAATGCCTTGGGTTGGAGAGCCTGAAATTATGACCCTGCTTGCTTATTTGTTGCAATTACCATTTTGACCTGTAGCCGGGTACCAATTTCCAGGATATCAACCAGGTCCTGAACAGTAAGGGAATATTCAAGCCGGAGAATAACTGTTGGCTCCGCCATATCCGGTATCCTCGATTTCAGTATAGATTCAATCTCATCCAACCTGACCTGGCGGTTATCGATATAATATTTTTTATCCTTGGTAATTGAGATCGTAATCTGTTGCTTATTAATATTCTGGGCAGCTTTTGATGTAGGAAGTAACAACTTTATTACATTCGGATTGGCTAAAGTAGATACAATAAGGAAGAATAATAAAAGAAAGAACATTATATCATTAAGAGATGATGTGCTCACCTCAGGTTTAAAATGCCGGCTTCTCTTAATCTTCATCTCAAATTACCTTTGTGAATTCCAGAACCTGTCTCTGAAGTTTTGTCGAAAAGCTGTCTATCATCATATTTAAATAATGATAACCGCAGTAAGCAATTACCCCGACAATCAACCCTGTACCGCTGCAGATCATTTTCTGATACAATCCTCCCGCAATAATACCTATGCTTATATTGTCGGCAAGCGAGATATTATAAAAGATTTTTATAACTCCCGAAATTGTACCAATAAATCCCAGCATCGGTGCTATACCGGCAATTATTCCAAGATAACCGGTATCTTTTTCCATTTGGGCTATCTCCAGATTGGTAGCAGACTCCATAAAATCATCAATATCTTTAGATGGCTTTCCGATTCTGCTCAATCCGATTGAAAATATCTTTCCGGCTGATGCCTTATTCATTTGAGCATAAGCTAAAGCTTTTTCTGGTTGCTTGTCTTTTATTTCTCTTATAATAGTAGTAACCATACTCGGATCAATCTTTACCGCTTTTCTGATATAGATATATCTTTCAATAAAAATATAAATGCTGATTAATGACAATAAAAAAATTGGGATCATTATCACCCCACCTTTCATCAGCAGGTCAAGAAGATTATCAACCTGGCTTGTATTTGTTATTTGCATCTTATTGATAGCAGTAGTAAAAAGAATAAATGTCATTCCGTATAATTTTTTATTTCTTGTAAAGTTATTTCTAATAAGCAGTAATAAAGTAACGGATAAACGGTTTTTTACAGTAATTATTATTTTTTTTCAACATGGAAACATACTTTTCTGTTTCAGGAGCAATTATGGTCGATTGTGCTGTATAGGATTTAATTAAACTTTTCTACCTTTGTCAATGTTAACAGGTGGATTAATTGTAGTAGTATTTTAAATGAGCGGACAGGAAATATTTGTTATCGTCATTGTAGCCCTTCTTTTATTTGGCGCTGATAAACTGCCAGAGATAGCCAAAGGTCTTGGTAGGGGTATGCGCGACTTCAGAAAGGCCACTGATGATATTAAAAGAGAATTTGAAGCAAGTACCAGTGAGATCAGAAAGGATCTGAACGATGTTACAAATTCAATAAGGAACGATGTGACTGATATTTCAGGGAATATTCAGAAGGATGTAAACGAGGTTACAGAAAACATTAATAAAGAGATGAATGATTTTTCTTCTGATATTCAAAATAATGTCAATGAGGTAAAAGATAATATTCAGAAAGATGTTGATGAGGTAAAAGATAATATTAAGAAAGATGTTGATGAGGTAAAAGATGATATTAAGAAGGACGTAAACGAGGTTTCGGACAACCCTTACCGTTACGATTACAACGATTAAATCTCTTTTCTGTTTCATATCCCTTTGTAAATCAAAATTCTGTATTCACCCTTCCAGTCTATCCTTAATAAAAACCATGATCAGAACAACCGGTATTACAAAAGCTTACGGAGAACTGAAGGTTCTT
>JBGOZX010000069.1:0-21029 GCA_041480425.1 Bacteroidia bacterium | reverse complement strand
TCTTTCCAAAACTTCTGAAACTTCATTTTTATCCATATTATGATCTGTACTGGAATCGAGGAAATTAATGAATCTGTTAAATAACCTCAGCGGCTGACAAAAGGAAAATGCATTGCCCTTCAAAGTTCTGCTGTCTGAAAAGCATCCTATGAAATTGGCATTCTGAGGTAAAATACGAATGAGAGTATACAGAAACACGTCTAAATATTTTATTAAATTCAGTTTCTTAAGGTTTATTAAAGTCCTGACACTTTTTAACTCATTCTCATCATAATAATAGTGGTGTTCTGAAGAGAGTACCATCAAATTAGGTTCTTTAGACAGACCAATACTATTAAGGTAACGGAAAAAGTTTTCACCTGCTTCGGCAACCATGTTGACGATGGCCGGACTAAAACTAGTCTTTTCGTAGGAGATCTTTTCACTGTTAATATTTTTCTCACTAAAATTGTCATTAATGAGATTGCCGTTGTTTGGAACAAGTTTATTTCCCATTACTTTATGGTTTAAAATATATGTTAAAAGTAACTTGAAAGTAAACTCTTGTCAAGTAGTTAAGGCCCAATCAGTGGGGATATCAGAGAGTTTTTCGGGTTCTACGTCAATAAGATCCGGAGGATTATTTACAGTTAAAACCAACTGACAAACAGTACGAGGTTATTCGTCAAAAACGGGTCAATATTTACCAGAAAACAAAGAGAAACAGGGATTCCTAAATCAATTAACATACTAAAGTGCTAATTATCTGAATAATAGATAAGCGTTATATTTAAACTTTCGATAGTGGCTATTTTGACAAACGGAAGTTTTAAAAGGATAAAATTTAACCCCAGAGCCATAATTTTGAACATTTTATAATGGAAAACTTGAAATAGAACGTCGAAAAAGTCATTTTTAATTAAAAGTGCCAGAAAATTCTTAGTCCTGTTTTTGACTTTTCTACAGGTAGGTAGTGTCTGTCTTCAAAAAGAGGATAATAGTAATCAACGATACTTATTGGTTGAAAAAAGTCAAATAAAAAACCACCCGGCCAAATGTGGTCGGGTCGTCTGGCTTTTGTACTTCGGCTCTGAATCGTAAACAGATTGTTTCTCCTGTCTGGATTATTTGCCGGTACTTTGCAAAATTGTTGTCATTTCCCTGTCCAGCAGTTTCCCACGGTATTGCTCATAGGTACAGTCGGTACGGTCGCTGTTGATAATGCCCATACTGCCGATCAGGTTCCACATAGCATATCCCACCTTGTTTTTATTGAACACCGAAACCACGTCGGTTAAATAGGCAATGGTAACATCGTGCGGAGTCTGGTTATAAACCCCGAATTCTTGGATCATTACAGGAATATTTTCCGACCTGGCGATTTCAAGGCAATTGGTAAGGTTGCTTAATGCGACCACCGGATTTCCGTTTACATCCGTTATTTTTCCTTCGGAAGTGATTTTATAAGTACCCTGCCTCGATCCCCAGGTAGTGTTCGCTGGAATAATGACAAGTTCACCGGTCCCGGATTTGATGGTTATTTGATTATAAGTCATCCAGTCGCCATCTTTGTTGGTAATCGTCAACCGGGTTCCGTCAAAAGGCAAAACCACCGAATAATCTTTTCTGGATATGTTCTGGTAACCCCACTGCGTAAGCAATATTTCGGTCCATTCTTCCCCCAGGTCAGGGCCGCAGATGAACGCCTTGTTAAATATTTCAGCATCGTCCAGTTTAATTTGCAGTGTTGATTGAATGGAAACCTGCTGAACATTGATGGTGATTTCTGTATCCTTTAAAAAGTCTCCTTCCAGAACCAGGGATGAATGATATTCGTTTTTCCAGGGTCCGTACAGGTAATGCGAAATATCTGTCATGGGCCAGACAGGCACCGGCCAGGTGTCGGAACCCTGTACCCAGCTTGCCTTATAATGTGTCAGGGTAAAGGGATCATACACATGGATTACCTGAATAATATTCTTTGCATTCTTAAGTGAAAGCATGATTTCACGGCTATAGTTAAGACCATCCACGAATATAACCCTGTCAGGATTAATGCTTTGAATTTTATCGATGGCTTTTTGCATAACGTTCACATAGGTGTTTTCGTCCATGTCGCCAGGTTCGTTCACCAGGTTAAAACTCAATTCATTATAAGGCACGTCCTTATAACGGATTGCAAAGTAAGCCCAATGATTGACAAATGCTTCCTGTGCTGTAGCGTCTGTCCACAGGTCCAGGTCCTGGTTGGCAGGCAAGCTTGACTGGTTAACACAGTACCCCGGAGCCCGGTGGAGGCTGATGCAAACATGCACGCCGTATTTTTTACCCCATTCAATGGCTTTATCAATTTCAGCAATTTTGTCTTTGAGAAAAACATCCCAGTTGCCGGGTTGTGTGTAGGTTCTATAATCGAGAGGAAGCCTTACAAAGTTAAATCCAAGATCCTGCAAGATGATATACTCCTCTTCCGAGAAACCGTAATTCGACCAGTTCACATCAAATTTCCCCAGGAGATTAAACCCTTTCAGGTTTTCACTGAAAAGATCCAAATCGATGGGGGTGAAAGTTATGGGTTGTTCATCTTCAGGAGCACATCCAAAGAAAAATATTGCAGAAAAAATAAAAAGTTTTACAGCACGCTTTACCATGGCACATGCATCAAATTAATGTCATATTATTTTCAAAAAATAACATGCGATCAACCCATGAATAGATAACAAATATACATAATTAAATTCCGACAACATGATTTCATGACGTTTCTGTTTAAATGCTGGCTAGGTTAACTTATTAATATTATTACACATATATACATTATTCTGAACGATATAGTTAAAATACATCTTCAAAATGAAAATGGTGATCAGACATCCAACGAAATCAAATTCACAACTTGATTAAGATATAGACAATTATATTTCTATCCACCATTTTAGCAAAAACCTAAGACATCGTCAATAATTCCTTCATAGGTTTCGGCCCGGATATGAGCGTCTGTTTTCGCATCAATCAGCTGAGAGGTAATCCGAAGCTTGTTTCCCGCCTTCCTCACACTGCCTTCCAATACGTATCCGACATTGAGCTCCTGAGCGATAGATCTTACGTTTTTAGGTGTGTATCCTGCAATTATTGATCCTTTATTAATTTAAAACTACTTTCCTGGTTCGGATTTCCAGTACCGTCATATATGACCTTTTTTGGATATGGATAAACTGGTCTTGTCATTACGATTTGTTTGTTTTTAACTTTTGAAACGAGTACACGCTCCGGGGCCTCATTTTTTTCTACCCAACCTGTTATCAATTTGATCCAATCTGCTTGATCAGGCCCAGGTCCACCTTGATAATGCAGGACACCAGGTAATAAAAAGAATCTTATAAATGATCTTATATCTTTATCCTTCTGCTCAATGACTTTATAATGACTAATAGTTGAAAATGCAGACAATGCAGGGTCACTCCAACCATGAACCATAATCAATTTACCACCTCTTTTTTTAAATACGCTGTAATCAGTTTGAGTAGCATCAAGAAATGAAGATGCATATTTAGTTTCTTTGAAGTAATTTGAAAAATCATATTTGCTATAATCCCAGTCGGGATCATTGAAAACAAAATACTTAAATATTTCAGTGCCAAAATAATATTGCAGGCTTTGAATTTTTCTGGTTGTATCTGAACCAGTTATCCAAAGGCTCCAGCCGTCTGATTCATTTTCTCCGCCGATAGGGAATCCCTGATATATCGTATCTTTTTGACTAATAACAGGTGAATAGATTGTCTTGATTGCTTCCAATTGCTGAGACGTAAAACAGTTGGAACTTAGCTTTTTGTCCGGACAAACAGGAAGAATCGAAAAATCAAATTTGCAATCTCCCGGGTTATTAATTATAGAATCTTTAAGTCCGTCGAGACCATCACATTGTTTAAGAACATAGTATTGAAGTAATCTTAAGTTATCCATAGTAATTACGGGATGATTAAGGTTTTTTGGGTCTGGATATATTTTTTGGATATTTTGTACAAATTTTGCTCCGAATGCCGGCCAGCTTATAGCGGGTGCAAAGGCAACTATACCATCAAAGTCTTCCGGATATAATTGAGCTTCAATCATCGCCTGACCTCCTCCCCTTGAGGCACCTAAAAAATAGGAATAAAGTGGATCAGAGCAATAAAAAACATTGATAATTGCTTTAGATACTGTTCCCGTACGGTGAACAGCTAACCGTCCAAAGTTTAATTGCCGTTCCATGTTGTTAAGAGCCCAACTTGCTTGCTGGATAGGGCCTTCATGACCTGTATCTGTCCCAACAGTTGCAAAACCAGAATCCACACTGTTGCGGAATTGATTTGTAATGCTTCCTACAAAGCCTCCGCCGCCGCCCATCAGGAAACGATTGTTCCAGTTTTTTGGCAAGAGTAATTCAAAATTTATTTCTTTGCTTATTCTCCCCAATACTCTGCAATGTCCCTCGGTAGTCACTCTCGCCTCAAGAATTGTTACATCAGGAAGCTTAAGTTCTTTGAGTTGTTCACATGGGATACAGGGTCTTGAATTTGATTTAGTTTGCGCGGATAAAATTATTGATAATGACCCAAGGAACAATATAAAAAATGTGAATTTCTTTTCCATTTTACCTTTTTAATTAATTCAATATTTAACAGTTAATTTAGTTCATCTGATGACTATTAATTGTTTTAATTATTGTAATCCATCAAGAGGATTGGTGTTGTAGATTTAATTATTAAATTTTCGTTAGCATGAAAGTAAAATATTAATTTAAAGCAATATAAAAAAATATTCAAAATGTCAGGTAGAAAGTCTTTATATTACCGTCACCGGAAGCAGGTTTGTGCAGTTAACTCATCCCGATATATTGGGATTCGTGAGCTCGCACACTAAAGCGGGGACCCGGTTGCGCTGTCCCGTGTCAGCTGCTTTGGTCTGATATACCTACAACATCCCCTGTTCTTCGAGCCATTTTCTGACTCTTTCATGCTCTGCCTGGTATTTTGCTTCCATATCCCTGACAATCTTCTGAAACTCCGGCCCATCCCTGATGGTGTCGAATAATGGATCATTTTTGATATAATATTCCATTATGGCTGTTAGTTCTTTTATTTCAGCAGACCAGATTTGCATTAAAGTGGAAATGTTTTAGATTAAAGATCTGTTCATAAAAAAGATATTGGAATTATCAGTCAAAAAAAGTTACCGGCATTTGTTATGTAAAATTAAACTATCCTGATACCAAAGTTAAGTGACAGTCAGATTTTTGAAGGTAAGGGATGGTTCAAAGACTTGATTTGCAATAACTGTGACAAGCAAATTGCATAACCAGATTGTTGTGGGCTGCCCTTTCTTAATTTTAGTTTTATGTATCAAAATATTATCATGTGCAAGCTCTTTGGCTGGCCAGAATTAAAACCCTGGTAATAAGTATCTTAAAAGATTTTTTAACGTCTTCTATGCCCCTGGGTTCCCTGTTTATTTTCTCTCATATGCGGTTGAACTTTTACAGGTTGTCCAATATGTCTTCCGTAATAATTAGAGTTTTGCGGTGGTCTTGAACTTTCATATTTTCTTTCTGGGTTATCCTTTTTCCGCAATTCATTCATCCTGTCCCTGTCTTCCTGTTTCCATTGAAATGGTTTACGTTCATTTTCATTGAAACCTCTGACATTTGCAATTTCAGTATTGTTATACACACTACGATAATAGAATCTCGGATAATTCGATACATAAAATTGATGATGCATCCAGGGCTGATAAACACCCCGATTCAAAGCTATTACATACCCGTTGTACAAATCATACCCTCTAAAGATGGACGGTAATGTATTGGAGAAGAACCACTGCCCATTATCGAGGTACACAAAATCCTGGTTAGATAAATCATAGTAGGTTTCAATATCAGGCATGTAATAATACCTTACACCCGGATAATAAGCTGGTGCCCAGGGCGGATTTGAATATTGCATCCTCTGATTTACTAAAGAAGGAGTGACGCAACCATTTATTGCTGAGAATAAAATCACATGCACAGTGACAATACCAATTTTCTTAAGTAATTTCATAATACTTTTTTTTTATCTGTTTAGTAAATTAAATAAATAGGACTCAAATTTGCTGTCCTCGCATACATGGCAACTACCCTGAAGACTTTTCGTCTCTTCAATTCTTGCCAAAGTCCGGGAAGTTTATTTAGAGATTCGGGCATCGGAGTTTGTCAGGGTGAGAGTGTAACTGGTATCGATTCGGCTATCCTGCCTTTGCCATCAACCACTTTCATAATGTAAGTATGTGCAGTTTTATCGTTCAACGATTCTGAATATGTAAAAGGATCTATGGTGATCTGGGGAGCGAAGGGAATGTCTTTGATCTTAGCCCCATCGCGCCAGATCTCATATGTTTTAATTGGTGCATCTCCGGCGTAAGCAGTATTCCAGCTTATTGTTGCATTACGTACATTGTTTTCTTTGTTTTGCACAACTGATACTTCTTTTGGGGAAGTGAGAGGCAAAGCTGCAATCTGAAAATAATTAGTCTTTCCTTCCTTCACTTTTCCGGCCATATCTTCAATGGCTGTCCTTTCAGAGTCAGTTAATCCGTCTGGCAGAACCTGAGCCGCAGTAATATTGTTGGTAAGCTGGCACTCCTCATTTTTGTTGCTTATATGCCCAATCCCGATAATTGCCAGATGTATACCGGGAGTAGTAAGAGAGTACTTTATAAGTGAATGACTTGGCAACGATTCGCTGCTCATCGTGCGAACCACATGGTTCGGGTTTTCTGACCATTCGGCAGGTTTGGTGTACATTGCTCCATCGGCAAACACTTTCATTGCTATCACACCCATATTTTTGGCTGCAGCAAGAGGGATCACATTATACTGCATATTGAACATGAGCTTGTCATTAGCATTGATAGCCACCAGCATGGCATCGAGCAGGTTGGAGCGATCGCGTTGTATCATGTACATATTGACTGAAGGATCATAGTGACCTGAAAAACCAATATGACGGATAAGCTTTTCATTACGGGAATTCAACCCTGTAAGGTTTGTTCCGTCGCGGTAATCACGCAAAGCTGAAAGGGCACCTATCCGTTCCGCATTAGGATCAGGATTATCCAGGCCTTCATACAATGCATCAACCTCCTCCCTGGTGTTCAGGTTATGAATAAGCATCATGTCGACGTATGCTCCCTCCGGGTAATTTCCTTTTCCATCCCCAAACATCAGCGAAAGTGAACGGTGCAGATCGTCAATTGTGTGTGTCCCGCGTTCCCCGTTGGTCCGGTTGGAAACACCTTCGACTTCACCGTCACCCTTTGCATAACGCAGGTGGGTTTTGGTAGTAAGAAATATTGAATGTCTCAGGGTTTCATCATAGCCGAATAAACCAGGGATCAGATTCTTTATCCGGAATGCCTTGCCAAAATTTGCCTGGCTGGGACCATAAAGATTGGATGTATCGAAATAATTGATTCCCAGGTCAAAGGCTTTGAGGATGATTTTTACTGGATCCGCCCCTTCGGGGGTCCATTGCAGGGATGCTTGTCCTCCAAGCCCCAAAGTGGTTACTTCAAATCCCAGTTTCCCGAATGCACGTTTCATGGGCCCGGGTGCTTTAGTACATTGTGTAACGAAGCCGGGTATTAATGCGGTGGCAGCAGCTGCCAGGACCGTAGTCTTAGCAAATTTCCGGCGGTTCATACGACTTTGAGTTGCCATGATTTTAAATTTAAAAGGTTTATAAAATAATAAGTTGCTATTTAACTTTATCCAAATTTACAACAACTTCGTTTTGATCTGACTGGTTAATTTTTTTTTTGATTGGTAAGGGCCTTTTTTACTTCCTGGATATGAAGATAAACTGGATGCTGATAAAAGACTCTTAAATCCCAGCATTCTTCAAGAATCTTAAGGGCTTCTTCATATTTGCCCTGTTTATATAGTCCCCAGCCTTTACAATCTAACAAATACCATTGTAGATCTGGTCTTAATTCCAGTGCCTTATCAATGAGCTCCTAACCTTCATTAATGTTTTGATCTTTATCAATCAGGAACCATGCAAGATTATAAATTCTGAAAGCATTATCAGGTTCTAATGAGAGTTCTTGCCTATGATACTCCTTTGCTTTTTCCAGATTACCTGCCTCAGAGAATAACTCACCCAGGTTATATGCAATAGCTGCCTCAGACCACGAATTGTCTCTACGTCTTTTCAGCTCTTGCCACAATTTGATCAACTTGTTTGGATTCTCGGACATTTAAGTATGATCTGATGATTTTAAGAAGATAAAATTAAGCTATCCACAAACCAAAGTCAAGTGGCTGTCAGTTTATTAATAAATTGAAATGATGTGAATTATTCCATTCTCATTTCCCAAAAACCCAAACTTGAAATTTGCAGGTTGATTTTTGTATTAATTATAAGCTAGCCATTCAGGAAAAAGATGGTTAAAAATGCTCACAATGTTTATTTTCACTTTTAGAATATCAGGAGTTAAGTTTTACGAGAATTCTTCAATATGCTCTATTTTCCTGTTTCTATCCTGATTGCGTCGGGAGAGGGGTATGTAACCAGGATTGATCTTAAATCGTCAAAGTATAGAGATAAAACATACTCTGTTCTTTAATTGAAAAGTGTTAAATACTTTTTTCAAATGATAAAGAATTACATTCAGAAAGATACTGTTTGTGACCCAGTACACCTTCTCAATAATCTTTATTATTTCAATAATTCTGATGTACGGGCAGATGAATTTTATGTTAAACAGTGAGCTTGGATTTGACAAGAATGTTGTTTATGATATTCAGCTTAATGGACAGCAATTCTCAAAAGTCAAAGATCAATTTAGCCAATTGGCTGAAGTTATTTCAATTTCAGCCGGATCTCATATTCCAGGGACAGGTAATATAAAGGGAACTGACATAAAAGTTAAACCTGAAGATGAATCATACAATGCCGACTATTTTTCAGTTGACCCATATTACCTTGGCACAATGGGGATAAGAATACTTGCAGGGGAAGATTTTCCAAAAGAAACAGCTGTAAACAAAAATTTGATATTAATTAATAAAAAGGCTGTTGATTATTTCAAATTTAAATCTCTCCAGGATGCGGTAGGACAAAATATGATAATTGACGATACTTTGATAGTCCGGGTTATATTGGAATTCCATCGATCCGTATCATGATCTTGAAGGCGTGTTTCTTGAGTACCAGATCAAGGACTTCTATTCCATGTTTGGGGATGTTTTATATACTGTCGGGGTAGCAACTATACTGGCAATAATAGTAGCTTGTCTTGGTTTATATGGAATGGCTACTTATAGTATTCAAACAAGGCTGAAAGAGGTTGGGATCAGAAAGGTCTTTGGTTCACAATCGCAAAGTGTTGCTCTGCTCATTGGCCGCAGTTTCATAATTATGTTATTAATTGCCGCTTCCATTGCTGCTCCCGTTGCATATTTAATTAACAATACATGGCTTAAGTTCCTTGCGTTCCATGTCACGTTCGGTGCTGGCAATATTATTATAGGTATTATGATTGTCTTTATAATAGGTATACTGACAATTCTGTCTCTAACTCTCAAAGCTGCCAACTCAAATCCTGTTGACATACTCAAATATGAGTAGCAAATTTTAGAGTTAAGCTCTTTTATCTATATTTGTTGTTAACAAGTAACAAAAAATAATGAAACGCATACTCGTTACCGGCGGCGCCGGATTTATCGGTTCCCACCTTTGTGAACGCCTTCTCGATCTCGGAAATGAGGTCATTTGTCTGGATAATTATTTTACAGGTTCAAAGATGAATATTGTACATCTTCTTGATAACCACTATTTTGAAATTGTCAGGCATGATGTTACAATGCCAGTTTTTATTGAGACCGATGAGATTTATAACCTTGCCTGTCCTGCCTCCCCTGTTCACTATCAATATAATGGTATAAAGACAATTAAGACTTCGGTTATGGGTGCAATCAACACCCTCGGCCTTGCGAAAAGGACCAGATCGAAGGTGATGCTTGCCTCAACAAGTGAGATATATGGTGATCCTGTAGTTCATCCTCAGCCCGAAAGCTACTGGGGTAATGTTAATACCCTCGGACCAAGAGCATGTTATGACGAGGGAAAGAGATGTGCCGAAACGCTTTTCATGAATTACCATACACAGAATAATGTCCGCATTAAGATTGCCAGGATATTTAACACTTTTGGTCCGCGCATGAACACAAATGATGGAAGAGTCGTTTCAAATTTTATAGTTCAGGCTTTGAGGGGTGATGAGATAACCATTTTCGGTGATGGGTCCCATACCCGTAGTTTTCAATATATTGATGATCTTATTGATGGTATTATTAAACTAATGGATACCCCTGACAGTTTCACAGGACCTGTGAATATTGGAAATCCTGTAGAAGTATCCGTAGGTGAACTTGCTGAAAGGATCATTACCATGACAGGATCAAAGTCAAAGCTTGTATATCTCCCTCTTCCTGAGGATGATCCGCAGCACCGAAGGCCTGATATTTCTCTTGCGATCAAAGAGTTGGGGTGGCAACCGAAGGTTGATCTGGAGACTGGTCTTGGGAAGACCATTGATTACTTTAAAAAAGCTCTTTTTTAACCCCCAACCCTCCCGATAAATCGGAACAAGTTTTCTAAACGGACCTGAAAAGAATTAAACGAAACTTGTTTTTGAAAGAAGTTGAATAATAAAAAACTGCCCTGAATGAAGGGCAGTTTCCATATTATAAATATAAAAATTTTATTTCTGCTTCATTTTAGCATCAATACACAATGTTGCATGAGGTACGGCCCTTAATCTCTCTTTAGAGATCAGCTGTCCTGTTTCGCGGCAAATACCGTAAGTCTTATTCTCAATCCTTACAAGAGCAGCCTGTAGATGCTGAATGAATTTCTGTTGTCTCTGTGCCAGCCTTCCTGCCTCCTCTTTCGATAAGGTTGTAGCTCCTTCTTCCAATACTTTAAATGTAGGAGAAGTATCCATGGTATCATTACTCTCTTCGTGAGTTATGCTGGATTTAAGAATTTCATAATCTCTTTTGGCTTTATCCAGCTTCGCAAGGATGATCTGCCTGAATTCCTCAAGCTCATCATCCGAATATCTTGTCTTCTCAGCCATGGCGTTAAGTATTTTGTTTATGGCGCAAAGGTAGGGTTTTTTGTTTAATAAAAAAATTGGATCTAAAATGAATGTCCATTCATTTTTTCATGGTTTTTCGTTCGTTTCTTTTGCTTGCCCAAAAGAAATGAACCAAAAAATCTCTAAAGGCATTTTTAAACCCCAGAAAAAATGACAACTATTCTCTTGATGTCGGTTAAAATATGGAGGAGTCAATAATCGTCTGGAAATCTTCTAAAATTAGGAGCGTTGGCAAAACCCAAAAATGCGCGAAGTTAATGGCTTTGGGCCCTGGTTAGGGTCGGCCTGTGGGTAACAAAGCAGAATGAACAAAACATTTTAAAGGCAATTCGACCGAATATTTATTATAAATCAGGGGACAAAACGTAAAAACAAAAAAAGTATCTTTGAAACGCCTAAAAATCTACATTCGAATGGAGATAAAGAAGAACGAAAATGTAAAAATGCCAGGCATTCTTAAAAAACACACTGAACCCCATTGGTATGCCATTTATACTAACCCTCGTGCTGAAAAACAAGTCAGGGACCGGCTTATTGAGGAAGGGGTTGAGGTCTTTTTACCTCTGCAGAAGACATACAGGATATGGAGCGATCGTAAGAAACTCGTGGAAAGGCCTTTGCTTTCATCGTATGTTTTTGTGAAGGTTAGTCCGCGCAGTTTCCCTAAAGTATACCAGACGCAGGGTGTTGTCCGTTTTGTGAGTTTTGAGGGAAAACCTGCCTCCATCCCTCAGAATCAGATAGATAATCTGCGTCTCCTGATTAATAGTGATGCGGAAATTGAAATATCTACCGAACGGTTCGAACAGGGTGATTTCGTTGAGGTGGTAAACGGCTCACTGATTGGATTAACTGGAGAATTGATTAAAATCGGATCACATAACAGGTTTGTGGTTCGTATCGACCGGCTCGATCAGAATCTGATTCTCAAAATCCCGAAGGCGTTCCTGAGGAAATTATGAGTGGGAAAATCCCAATGAGGGTGAGGGGAAGGGTGGGAGAAACGGAGAGGGGGGTGATGGTGAAATAATAAGTTCCCCTCCCACAGGGGTTAGGGGTCGGTTTATTCCAAGGTTGAAGAAGTTTAATATTTAATGTATCTATTATAAGTCTGTTGTAATCCCGCATCCAGATCTATCTTATGTTTATACCCAAGACCACGTAATGCAGTAATATCAGTCGTCTTCCTCATTGTACCATCCGGTTTGGAGGAATCGAAAATGATCTCTCCGGTGAAACCGGTAAGCTTCTTAACCTTATGTGCAAGATCCTTAATGGAGATCTCTTCCCCTGTACCGATGTTAATAAAATGCGGCGGATGATAATCGGGATCGGAAGTGTCCGATTTATGAATTCTTGTTATATCCTTAACATTAATATTCTCCATCACAAAAACGCATGCCTCTGCCATATCCTGCGAATTCATAAACTCTCGTAGAGGAGTTCCTGAACCCCACACTGTAACAGTTACCTGCTTTTGTCCGGACTTACCATTTTCAACAACCTTTATTCCATACTTCTCAAGCAAAGCAAGAATAATCTTTTCATCAGCATTACGGTTGATCTTTTCAATAGGATAGCGGTCCAGATCTTTTTGTATGGATGCCCAGTTTCCTTCTTCCAGACATTTCCCAAGATGGAATTTTCGTAGCAGTGCAGGAAGAACATGTGACTTCTCAAGATCATAATTATCCCCGAAACCATAAAGATTGGTCGGCATTACAGCAATAAAGTTGGTATTATACTGGATATTAAATGACTCACACATTTTTAATCCGGCGATTTTTGCTATTGCATAAGGCTCATTTGTATATTCCAGCGGTGATGTGAGCAGATAATCTTCTTTAAGCGGTTGAGGTGCATTCTTTGGATAAATACAGGTGGAACCCAGGAACAGAAGTTTTTTCACCCCGTATTTCCAGGCAGAATGAATTATATTACTCTGGATCATTATGTTAACGTAGATGAAATCGGCTCTTAACGTATTATTTGCAACTATCCCGCCTACCTTTGCTGCTGCTATAAAAACATATTCGGGCCGTTCTGCTGCGAAATATGCATCAACCGACTTCTGGTCAGTAAGATCAAGATCTTCCATCGTTTTAAAAACGAGATTGTTATAACCTCTTGAACGCAGGGTTCCGGTTATAGCTGATCCTACAAGTCCGGTATGGCCGGCAACATATATTCTGGAATTACTTTTCATCCGTAAGAAGTTATATGAGTATCGGTTATTATTAACAAAAAAGATAGTACTATATGTATCAGATTCATTTTGAGCATTTTTACTGTTTATTCATAAGATTTCTTTTTACCCCCTTTCCTGACCCGACTAGTCGGGATGATTAATGTCAGCATCTTCCCCCATGGGGAAAGGTTGGGTTAGGGGTTATAATAAAATATAAACTTGAATTATTCAAAAAAACCGATAATCATAAAAAGTTATTCAAAATAATTAAATGTCCTGAAACCTCCGTTTTTAATATGATTCTCTTTCTTCATCACTTGAAGATCGGAGATAACCATATCATTAATAAGACCCTCCAGGTCATATTTCGGGATCCAGCCCAGATTTGTTCTGGCTTTAGTGGAGTCACCGATAAGAAGATCTACCTCTGTGGGTCTGAAATAATTCCGGTCAACTCTGACCATAACCGGATCGGCAGATATCCTGTTCTTTATTCCACCAATAAATTCTTTCCCGACCTTTTCATTAAACAGGGAATCATCGACATTAATTATAGTACCTGTCTCATTTTCTGTTTCTCCCGAAAAATAGATCTCCATACCTGCAGCTGCAAATGTTTTCTGAATAAACTCGCGTATAGAAGTTGTAACTCCGGTTGCTATCACATAATCGTCAGGCTTTTCCTGCTGAAGGATAAGATACATGGCTTTTATGTAATCCTTTGCGTGGCCCCAGTCGCGCCTTGATGAAAGATTTCCCATGAAAAGAGAATTCTGCATCCCAAGGGCAATTCTGGCCATGGCTCTTGAGATCTTTCTGGTAACAAATGTCTCACCACGGATAGGTGATTCATGATTGAAAAGTATCCCGTTGCTGGCATGTAAACCGTAAGCTTCGCGGTAGTTAACAGTTATCCAGTAGGCATACAGCTTTGCCACACCATACGGACTTCTTGGATAAAAAGGAGTTTTTTCTGTCTGGGGAACTTCCTGTACCAATCCATACAATTCGCTGGTGGATGCCTGGTAAATCCTTGTTTTCTGGATCATACCCAGCAGCCTTACAGCCTCAAGTATTCTTAATGTTCCTATTCCATCGGCATTGGCTGTATATTCAGGAGTATCAAAGCTGACCTTTACATGGCTCATTGCTGCAAGATTATAGATCTCATCAGGCTGGCACTCCTGGATGATCCTCGTGACATTCATCGAATCGGTCAGATCGCCATAATGAAGAATAAAATCCCGTTTCTCCACGTGAGGATCCTGATAAAGATGATCAACCCTCTCGGTATTAAAGAGAGAGCTGCGTCGCTTAATGCCATGAACTTTATAGCCTTTTTTAAGCAGGTATTCGGCAAGGTATGCGCCGTCCTGTCCTGTAACCCCGGTTATTAATGCTGTCTTTCCCATATGTTTAATTCTTTGTTTTTACTTTGTTAAGTTAATTCATTTGTTTTACCCCCCTGCCCCCCAAATGGGTTCGTTTTACCCCCCTGCCCCCCAAATGGGTTCGTTTTACCCCCCTTGCCCCCCATATGGGGGGTAAAAAATACCATCTACTTAATAGCCCCCCAAATGGGGGGTTGGGGGGTACATACGGGGGATTACAACCAAAGATCCTTCACTCTTATCTTAATTTTAAAAGCATTCGGTATTTCCTTCTCACTTATAAGAATCAGATATCCACCACCACCTGCACCTGACAATTTCCAGGCAAGAGCTTTATTTTTATATTGATCAATGACCTTTTTAATTTCAGGATTCATCATCTTCGGGAACATCCTGGTCTGTGAATGGAAAGAATCAAGGAATCCTCTGGAAAAGATTTTAATATCTCTGGCAATTAATCCTTCCCATGCCAGGTCGGCTGCTTCGGTAAGCTTCCTTACATTTTCAGTATTTATATATGTGTCGTTCAGTACATTATAGCCATCTGGACGCGGCCATAATGTCAGCATAAATAATCTCTCCTCGAGCCACCGTATTGTATTCAGGTCCGAAATTGTATCAAATTTCGAAGGCCAGTATTTCGCCTTTTCATACAAGAATTTAGTTATCCCGGGCATGGTGATCCCTATTGAATCCTGCGAACCGCTTACCTCCTGTGTACCCGGATCATTATCATATCTGAAAAGAGTCTTTGCAAGTTTCTCGGGTTTCTCAAGCGGAAGGTGGTCGTTCCACAATTCAATAGCCTTTTTACGGGTTGATGTTGCCATTCCGGAACGTTCGTTAAACTCAATTGTAGGTTCAATGGATGCTGTAATAGCAGAGCCCGGATAGTATTTTGAAACATAGGGCTGGTCGATCCATGTTCCGGCAAGGTCGATCCTGTAAGGCATTGGTTTCACTGTATGGAGAACGGTTGTTGACCGGGCAGGAAGGTTGGCATGGGGAATTCTTTTCAGTACTTTGTACTCAATACCAAGATCTTTACAGAGCTGCTCTTTTTCAGGGGAATGGCCATCTTCATTTACGATGAAGATATCGGGGCTTAGAGTTTTAATATCATCAAGAAAATCTATAAGTCCACTGCCTTTGTTTACCATAGCTTTGTGAACACAAGACAGTGCGTTAAGGATATACACCCGTTCTTCCTCGGAGTTTATTGTCTCTCTTCCTTTAAGATCTTTTATTGTTTTGTCGGACCCAAGTCCGATATACAGATCTCCATATTCAGAAGCTTCCTGTAAAAAAGCGATATGTCCTGAATGGAGCATATCGAAGCAGCCTGATACGAAGATTTTCTTTTTTGTTTCGCGCATCGCGGATGGTACTTTATTTGTTTAAAACAAATATAATGCTTTTTAATAAATCCCTTTCAGGGATTGTCTGGAACGTCCCGATAGCAACCATTATATCCTAAGGTTTGAGTTGCGGGAAAGAGTTTTTAATGAATTCCCCTTCCTGGAAGGAGCCTGACTGCAGGACTAGTGGTGAGTTTCGGTAAGTACTGCCGAGATGCCTTCTTTGGGTGATGAAGCAGCGCATAATATTGCACACAACGGTAGAGATTTTATGCAATTTGCTGTTCTATATGATTTTAGTAAGATCCAAAATAATTTGCCCCATGTAAATCTTATTATTACATGGAATTTTACTTTTACTGGGGTCGTTTGTAAATTATGCCATCCTTCATAACAAAATCAACCTTCTGCAAAAGCGTGATGTCGGCCAATGGATCTCCTTTGACTGCAATAATATCTGCAAAGAAATTCTTGTCAACGTTTCCAATTTGACGTTCCATACTTAATAGCTCTGCTGCAATTGAAGTTCCTGATTTAATCGCATCCATCGGTTTTAATCCGGCTTTGTCAACATAGTATTGTAATTCTTTGGCTTCATTAATTGTCCAGGGAAAAGAACCAACATCAGTACCCAATACTATTTTAAGCCCTTTTTTATAAGCACTATTCAGATTCTTATAAATTATTGATAAGTCATCGACTTTATAATATTCGAAAACAGTAATTGTTGGGCACCAATAAACATTGTGCAATATAGCTGACTGAATTAAGGAGTCATTAAATGCATTGCCGTGTTCAATTGATTTTGCACCAGCATTAATGGCATGTTCAATGCCTTCTTTTGTAGTGGCATGGGCAGCAACAGAGATGTGATGTCTTTCTGCTTCTTCTACAATAGTTTTAAGTTCCTGAGATGTAAATGATTCAGTGCGCCAATCAGCATAAACCTTTATCCATTGCACTCCTCTTGCAATTTGCTCTCTTACTGCACCCAGGCATTCTGCTTCACCTGATACATATTGCGCTCCGGATGGCAATGTGATTTCCCAGTTTTGTTTTCTTAAAAGAGGGTAATAGTTACCTGTAGCAGCTATTCCTTTTCCTGAAGGAATTATCCGGGGACCATGAATAAAATTTGAATCAATGGCTCTTTTAAGGTCGATATCAGCAAATCCCGCACCTTCTGTACAAACATCCCTGAGTGTTGTAAAACCGTTGTTCAAAGCAATATCCAAATATTTTACTGCTCTTAAAGCTCTTAAAACATTAGAATTACCAAATAAGTCAGATTCATATTCGCCTGCATCACTAAGCAGGTGGGTGTGTGCATCAATAAGTCCGGGAAGAACAGTGTACCCACGAAGGTTTATAACCTCCGCAGAATCAGGAACCAGATTTCTGAAATTTATGTCCACAATTTTATTTTTGTAGACTATGATTGTTGGATTGAGCAGTTCTTTGTCATCCTTACCATTGATTAATCGGTCGGCTTTTATTGCATAGGTCTGTGCAAAGCTTGACATATGAATGACAAGGAAACAGGTTGTCAGAAGATGTCTGAAATATGCCGCCTGCTTCAAAAAGAGCCTGATTGTATAATATCGTTTATTCATTGCGCCATAACATTATGTAAAACAATTGGAATAATTTAATGACTGGTATATTTGTGAATAATTTAAGTCAAATGTCAAAGATCCTAAAATGAATAGGGTGTTTTTAATATATTTTTAATTGGGGTTCTTTATTCATTCAGGGATATTTTTTCTCCTACTTTTATATTCACATAAGAATCAGGAAATTCCTGCCTGAAGATTGAAATGCTTTTATCAGAACTGTCATGACCTGAAAGTCCCACTAATTTCACATTTCTGGCTTTCAATAATAGACAATTCTTCTCAACATCATTAACTGTTAGTCGTTCCCATGGCAATTTACCAACGACAAAATACTTATATATCCAGTTTATATTCCGTCCTTCTTCAATGGGATAATGGAAGCCACCCAGAACACCATACAATGGCTCATCGAATAACAAATCGGTTCGCTGAAGTATTTTTTCAATAGATTGGTGCCCGCAACCTGTGATAATGACAATACCCTTGTTTTCTACATTGATTGCCAAAGCCTGTTCTTCAATATCCGTTAAGAAAATAGGATTGTGTATTACCCCAATGGTTGCTACTCCTCTGGCTATTTTTGTTGGGAATGGAGTATAAATTGGATTCAACCCGGGATAGGTCATTTCTAAAGGGGTGTAAACAGGCATTTGTTCTAAGTGTGGTTGGTAATTGGTCAAAGAAAAAGTATTATTTTCTGCCCATTTTGTACCCCCAACATGGTCATCATGATTATGCGATAAAACAATGATGTCAATATCTTCAAGTTTAATGCCCAACCTGTTCATATTCTTTAGTAGAGGGGAAGGATTTTCATCCTTTTCATTCAAACCCAGATCGAATAATATAGTTGCTTCGTCTGTTTTAATAAGGTAAGAAACTCCACTCTCCCCGATAAGGCTGACATCACTGGTAAACCAATCAATTAAAGGGATCATTTCAAAGTGTTTGGTATACCCTATATCCTTAAGTTTTTTAATTGTCTGCTGATCATGATTCCAAATCGAGTCAGCCCGCTTAAGGTTAATTTTATATTTTTCATAAAGATCAACAGGTTTGCCAAACCATCCAATAACCCTGGATAAATTCGTATCAGCTTCAATTGCTGCATTCATTGTATTTATTTCATCCTGCCTAAGTAAAGAAGGATTTTTTTGTGCAGACGTTTCAACTAACGAAAAAGCAACGAACAGACTGATAATAATAAGTAGTTTTTTCATCTCGTAATCTTTAATATTCATTAAATCTCTTCAACTAATGTCAACCTGCACTACTCCAATATCTTCGACAATACCAAGTCGTTAGCGACTTTTGCTTATCCTTTTCTCATTTGCAAGTAAGTAAGAGAATCTTTGCCCAGCTCAGATTTGCCTCTTCCCCTGCAGTCCATTGCGATTACCTTATAATACTTAGAAAAATATTCAATCTGGTATTTCATCCCTTCAATATTTCCACCATTGCCATGTAATAGTATAAGTGGATCCCCTTTACCATATATTTCAAAATAAAGTCTTACACCGTTCAGGACTGCATAATTGCCAGCATCCTTATTATGTCCATACGGTATAATTGATGCAGAAACCGATTGTCCATGCAGCTGTACAGATCCGAACAAAAAAACCGAACAGCATAATAATGTGGCGACAATCACGCGAGATTTCATATTTTGAGGACTCCTTTTGATTAGTTTGTAATTAGTGCGGTCATTGCACACAATTTATTTATATAAGTAATAAAAATGCACTTGACCTACCAAAATAGATGGATAAAACTGCTTTTGGCTTTACTTTTCTTTTAATCAAAGTTACAACATGTTCAAGCCAAAGTCAATTTTAACTCGTCTCCTCCCCCCAATAGATAGCCTTAGCCTTTTTAATATCCTTCCTGAAAAACCAAGCGACAAGGAAAAGAGTACCCACCAGAAATAATGAAATATAAATGATATGATCAGGATTGTGTGAAGACCATATAATATACGCAATTCCTAATAAAATATAAATAATGCCACCAATCCATGCCCACCTCCATGAGAGAATCAAAATAATTATAATTAAAATTGGTGGAATTAAATGGCCAAAAAGACTAATAAAAGCTGCGAACAGGATACACAAAATTCTAGGTGCCCATAGAAGGAAAAGAAGCAAACTGTAAATAATGATTTTCATTATATTTATGGGTTGAAGTTTTGATGTCAATTACTCCTTTTCAAAAAGAAATCAAATATCATATGATATTTAGATAATACCCAATATTAAAGTTACACTCTTTTCAAGCTTAAGTCAAATTTATTTTAACACTATCCTTTTCATCTTTATCTGATTAAGGAAAATCCGTCCACCAAAATCCTTTCAGACCTGATGGATGGTATTAGCACTGTTGATTTTCAGGGATTCTTGAGATTTTAATGTTGAAGTGAACCGTCTCAGAAAAAAGGCAGCTGATCAGCTGCCTTTTTATTATGAGTGAAGGAACTCAGCAAAGCTAAACTCTGCTTTTCCACTTAATACGGTCGCCTGCTGTCCAAGCGAAAAGAACAAAGGAGAACCCGGGATTTCTTTCATCTCCAGATCAACCTGCTCGTCGGGATCCACGATCTCAGCCTAAACCTCCATGTGATAAGCACTGAAAAGACCCCAGTCGCTGAAATGGAACAGTTAGGCAGAAATAATTTTACTCACGGTATCCGTGACAACATTTCCATGCGCCAGCCAGATCCCATCTGTATTCTGGTGGGCGATAAAAATCGCTTCGGGGAATGTGCCTTCCAACTCATCGGGATTATAATGATACTTCAGAATTACCGGATTAAGGAATTGAGTATTCTCGGGCAACAAACGGTAGGCATTGCCGATGGCCAAAGGGATATTGCTGGTTACAGGCTGAATGACGATATCAGTTGCATTATTTAAGGCACCTGCCGGGAAAACAAATTCCACCTTACCATCATTCGTGATTAATGTACCACCGGATGGTCCGATTGTACCGGAAACCGCACTTCCCAACGAAGCCCCGACCACCCAAACTACCCCTTTGATGTTGTTATCATTACCTGGATCATCCTTTTTACAACTGTCGAAGGAAAGTGAACCTATAATTAAAGTTAAAAGAGAAAGGCAGGTTATTGTTTTCACAGTAAATATCAATTATTTTAATAAATCAAGATCATGGTAAACGTTCCGTTGGTTACTAATCCCTTATACAGCGAACAGATAAACCATTCTTCTTATTTGGGCTGACTCTGATCACACCTGCGTAATTGAAATCCAGATCCCGATACCAGGCTGTACTGTTATCAGAACCCCACCAGAAACCG
>JBGOZX010000068.1:0-21133 GCA_041480425.1 Bacteroidia bacterium | reverse complement strand
TTTGAATCCATTTTCAGCAATTCTTTGTAAAGCATTTCTATTCTCTAAAGAAAATTCCATCTTTTGAACTATTGAATCAGTATTTGATGGTTCAACTAATAATAAATCTTCATAATCTGAGAAAAGCAAAGGTATATCGCTAACTGAAGATGCAATTACCGGCTTTTGAAATGACAGGTATTCAGACAATTTAAACGGAAAACCATTATTTGCGAATTCGCTATTATCACGTGTAACCAGAGTTACATTAGCATTCTTATACTCATTTTCCAAATCCCCAGGGCTTAAATAACCCAGGTAACATATTTTTTCATTCTTTCTAATAAGCTCCAGACACTCATGAAAATATTTTGTCCGGCTTTTACCTGTTAAAATAAGTCTTGAATTCGGATGAGTTGCTGAAATTATATTAAATGCCTGTATCAGATACTTTACCCCATCTTTCATATCGAATGTACCTGAATATATAAAACTGAACGTATCATTTTTATTTTGAAGAACAACAGAAGTATGAAAATTTATTTCTACTGAATTGTAAAGTTTGATTATAGGTTTCCTGAAAACTGAATAGTGCGTCATTAACCTTTCGGATATGACGAGTATTCCATCAGTGTAATATTTTAGTAATTTATAGAATAATCGAATAATTAATAAGTTACTCTTTTGAGAAGCTGATAATTCCTCTTCAGAGACAAAAAAATTCTCAACCACGTCATGCACAACTTTATAACCAACCAGCTTGCAAAACAAAACTGGAAAGGCAAAATTTAATTCTACAACTGATTGAAGTAAAACTATATTTTGTCCCTTTTTTTTATTCTTAATTAGATACCAGCATATAATGAACCAGTAGAATGGCAGGGTAATAAGATAGATAAATGTATTAGTATATCTTCTTAAATTCAGATTGTATTTGTAGTCTGATCTGTGTTCTGATATAGTTACAACTTTAACTTCATTATCATTTACCAAATATTTAATTTGGTTAAGCACTCTTTTTGATCCGGCTGAAGCATGGTAATCGTTTAATGAATAATTACCAAAATAAATGATATTCATTTTTTAAAGATTTGATATCCATTTGCTGACATTTTAACGGGAGAAAATGATCCCGAAACCTGAAATATGCCCATAATATACAATTGATGAATTTGTTATAGTAAGCTTTTATTGCCTCATCAATTATTGGAGAAATAAATCAAAACCTAAATTCAGTTTTACTAAAGATCTCTGAACATATTATTACTAAAGGTGAAAATACCCAAACCTATGGTAATTTATTGGAAAATCCTTACAATTTTTCTTAGCAAAAATATTTTTAATAGGTTACTAATATTCAAGTAATAAGGGAACTAAGAGGGAATAAATTGCTATACGAATTTTATTTTACACCATTCCACAAATTACTTAGTTTAGCATTACCTGAAACTAATTTTAATACACGCCATGAGGTATTATCAATTGTATAATCGTCTGCTATTCGTTTATAGCCATTGTTAATCTCGAATTCTTTCATAACTATTTGAATACTGTTCATAACAACCTTTGGATCAAACCCTGTAAGGATAATAGTGCCTGCATCCTGTGCTTCAGGCCTCTCCATTGACTGACGTAAAGAAATTGCAGGGAATGCTAAAATCGATGATTCTTCGCTTATTGTTCCTGAGTCGGACAGAGTACATGCAGCATTCATCTGGAGGTAGACATAATCCAAAAATCCAAATGGTTTCAAAAATTGCACCAACGGATTTATATCACTATCAGTGACCTCTGCCAAACGCTTTCGTGTACGTGGATGTGTAGAAACGATGATGGGGAAACCGTAATCTTCTGCCAGCTTATTTAAAATGAAAAGGATGTTGCGCAAATTATCCTGATCGTCCACATTTTCTTCACGGTGAGTCGAAATTACAAAATAACGGTTTGCCGTCAGCTTCAAACTCTCAAGTATCCGGGATTTTTTGATTTTGGGTAAATAGTAATCCAGAACTTCCTTCATCGGGCTTCCGGTAAGGTAGATCCTCCGGTGAGGCAAACCTTCGGAAATTAAGTGACGACGGGCATTTTCTGTATAAACCAGATTGAAATCGGCAATATGATCAATAATCCTCCGGTTAATTTCTTCAGGTACATTAAAATCGAAACATCGATTTCCGGCTTCCATATGAAAGATAGGAATATGGAGTCGTTTTGCCATGTAGGCTGCAAGACACGAATTGGTATCCCCTAAAACCAAAACTGCGTCAGGATTTTCCTTCCGCAATACTTCACCTGATTTCCTGATTATATCGCCAACTGATGCTTCAAGAGAATGCTTATCAACCTCAAGAAAATAATCTGGTTTTCTCAGTTCAAGGTCTTTAAAGAATACCTCATTCAATTCATAATCGTAATTCTGACCTGTGTGTACTATAACCTGGTCTTGGAATTCATCAATCCTTGACATAATACGTGAAAGACGAATTATTTCAGGTCGAGTTCCGATAAAGGTCATTATTTTAAGTTTGTTTTTTATCATGCCAAAAATAGTTTAGTGTTTTGGGTTCAGCGTTAAGCGTTAGCCTGTACATTCTCATAATATGTATCTGGATCACTGGGATTAAAAAACTCATTTATCCAAAAAAGGGTAATGAGTTCTTCATCACCTGTATTGGTAATGTTATGGGTATACCAGACTGGCATATCGACAAAAGAAGGTTGTTCCCCGGTTAGTTCAAATTGCAGGATTTCTGAAGTCCCGATACGACGTAATTTAATGGTTGCTTGTCCTTTAATTACAATAAATCGTTCTATTTTTCGTATATGGAAGTGGTTTCCCCGGGTTACCCCTGGCAATGTTGTTGAGAATGAGAATTGTCCACCCAACCTACTCTTAATAGTCTCTACAAATACACCACGTTGATCAATGTTTCTTTTTAAAAGTACTGGGTAATGGGTAGCGTGGTCAATATAACTTCTGTATGTATTGAAAAGGTTAATCTCAAATGGGCTATTCAGATCTGGGAAAAAATGTTCCTCGAAATACTTTTGATTATAGCTTTTAAGCAGATAAAGAATTTCCGACACCTTATTTTCAGAGGTGAATTGTACCTTGAATCTGGTAATATCTAAAAGTGGATCCGGCTTAATTATTTTATTGTAAAACAGGTCAACCAATTCATCAATATAGATAAGTTGAAGACTGGCATCAACTAATATTTGCGGTTGTTGGTTATGTGTTAGCTGATGGCAAAAAGTTGCTACAACGGAATTATAAAATGGATTGCCAAACGGGCCGAAGACATTTGGAATTAGGAAACCTGTAAACCTGGTTTGATTTCTTTGTGCCCAATTTTCTAGGAGTACCCTGCCATCAAGTTTTGATTTTCCATAAAGGTTGTTGCGCTCTTCCTGTGTGGAAGAGGAAAATAAGACATGAGGTCTGCTCCCAGTGGCTTCTAAAGCCAGTATTATTTGATTTACCAGTTTAATATTTGTATCATATATTACCTGAGGATCGCCATGCCGATTCATGGCAGCCAGGTGAACGATAGCATCGCAGCTGCTTACAAAGTCTTTCAATTGTTCATCATTTTCAAAATAGCAATCTTTAAAAGGGACTGCTGTAATTTGATCCTTTTTAAGAGTAAGATAATTAAATAAATGTGTACCAATAAAACCAGCTTGTCCGGTAATACCAACTTTTATCATGGATGTTTCGTGTTCAGCGTTTAACGATTAGTGTTAATAATTAATGGGAGCTATCTCTTCTGTTATGAAAATCCTTTAGCTTCCAGCCCAAAGTCTTCAGTCGTGCTTTCCAATATCTTCCAGAATAAAATCAAGTTTTAAAAGCATTTGTTTTGTCTCTTCCAGATTCATCCTGTAAGTATTATGGGATGTATATTCTTCCATTTGGGAGATTTGTGCCTCTCCTTCGACAAAAAACCGGTTGTAGTTTAAATCTCTTGTATCTGCAGGTATCCTGAAATAGTTCCCCATATCTTCAGCTTTGACCATCTCTTCCCTGTTTACGAGTGTTTCGTAAAGTTTTTCACCGTGCCTTGTTCCTATTATTTTAATCTGATTATCTGCTTTGTACAAATCCAATAGTGCATGAGCCAGAACTTCTATAGTAGCTGCCGGTGATTTCTGAACAAATATATCACCAGGTTTGCCATTTTGAAATGCAAAAGTCACTAAATCAACAGCATCATCGAGGGTCATCATGTATCGTGTCATTTTTGGATCAGTAATAGTAAGAGGGCTCCCCTTTTTGATCTGTTCCACGAAAAGAGGGATGACAGAACCTCTTGAAGCCATTACATTTCCATATCTGGTTCCGCAAAACACTTTATCGGAATTATTTAGATTACGTGATTTTGCAATCATAACTTTTTCACTCAAAGCTTTCGACATTCCCATTGCATTGATCGGATAAACAGCCTTATCGGTGCTTAGTACAATTACTCTCCCAACTTTGTTTTCCATTGCGGCATTCAAGACATTTTCGCACCCTAAGACATTTGTCCGAACAGCCTCCATGGGAAAGAATTCACAGGAAGGGACCTGTTTCAAAGCAGCAGCCTGGAATACAAAGTCAACCCCTTTCATAGCGCTATTAATACTATCAAAGTTTCTTACATCACCGATGTAATACTTTATTTTTTCGTTTTTGTAAAATTGTCGCATGTCATCCTGCTTCTTCTCATCGCGGCTGAATATGCGAATTTCTTTAATATCAGTATGTAAAAACCTGCGAAGAACTGCGTTTCCAAAGGAACCTGTTCCACCTGTAATTAAGAGTGTTTTATCTGTGAACATTGTTTTTCTTTTTTGGGAAGGTTATTTATTATTTTTTGAAAATTTTTTTTGACTTTTTCTGCATCAAATTTTTCTTTTGCTAAAAGTACAGCATTCCTACTTATTTTTTTTCGATACTCCTCGTTACCAATCATGAATTGAAGAGCTTTGATTATCTCTTCAGTACCTTGCCTGGTCAAACAATAACCGCATTCATTCTGACTGAAGAATTTAGATACTGCGGTTTCTTCAGCTGAATATACTAATATAGGCGTACCTGAGATCATATATTCAGAAGCTTTGGTTGGCATCGAGAACTTTAAGTAATCAACTCCTTGTACACTAAAGTCGTTTGCCAAGAGCAAAATATCTGCTTCCGAAAATATTTTTGGGATTTGAGTATATTCAACAAAAGGGTTAATGACAACGCAATTATACCTTTGCAACAGATTTAAAATATTTTGGTCTTTCACCGGTGTTTGAATATGCAGCTTTATATTGACTTCGTTCTTTTCTATTTTATCAATTGCAGATGCAATTTCAATTACCGAATCGGTAATGCCTATCCCGATTCTGCCGGAATAAAGAATAGTTACATATTTCTTATTTAAAGAATAACTTGTCTTACAATGAGGCAACCAAACTTTAGTTTCTATTGGATTATGAAAAGCAATAAACTTCTTATTATATCTATTCATATATTCATTTGACATTGCTTCACTAATACTCAGATGAATATCAACTTTATCCAGTAGTTGCCTGAATTCCGCATCGATTTTTTTTGACCAATACTTTTTGAAAATACCTCTATTGCTTATTGTCGAAGGCCAATCGTCCATAACATGGATTATCGAAGGTATTTTTAAGTAATCGATTAGTTTTATCGCGAATGCCAAACCTTCACGTGTAGTGACCTGTAAATATAAAACTTCTGGTTGAAATTCACACAGCCAATTTTTAAACTTGTTTGATAATAATAATTTCGACAAACAATAAAATAGTCCAAACCATCTCAGAATCGGATAGAAAAAACGATTAACTAATAAGTATCTTGCTCCAATTTGATCATGATTATAGGGTACTTTTTCTTTAATATCGATTGAAATCAAACCTGAATTAAATGATCTCTGAATTAAGTTAAAAGGAAATATCCACTTATGTTCTTCCTTACCAAGCTGGTAGAAAAGGTTGCAAACATCAGTAGTTACATTATATAATGCATGACCGGTGGCAGCAACAGCAATCTTTTCTATAGGCCAACCTTTAAAAAGATTAGTAAGAGTAATTCCACCACCCGCGAAATCATTGAATGGTTGGTCGAAAATTAGAACTTTACAGTATCTGTTCATTTTTATAAATTAGTTAATGCTTTTCTAAATTCATCACGAACAATTGTAGCATCGCTATCATCCAGTACTGTCTTAACTGCATTTTTGCTTAAACTCTCTCGAAATCCTAAATCATGCCATAATTTAAGGATTGCGGTCTCAAGCAGGTCAGGTTTTCTTTCCCCGACCAAACATCCAGAGCTTGTTTTGTCAAAATATTTATATAAAGCAGAATATGTCGGAGCATAAACTAATACTGGAATAGCAGAAATCATTCCTTCAGATGTTCGCGTTGAGATTGAAAATTGGGAATATTTTTGTGCTTGTTTGTCAAAGTCAAGGCACAGAAAAAAAATGTCATATTGCTGAATTAAATGCGGCATTTCTTTAACATTCACAGGAGTCTGCAAATTAACCCCTTCTAATTGCTTTATAATTTTAAAAAAAGTTGTGTTTTTATCGTGTGAATAAATGTCTAATTCTACTTTTTTATTATTCCTGTTTAACCTATCGGTTGCCTGACACATATCAATAAGAGAAAACAGAGTGGGTGAAAAGAGACGTCCCGTATAAATGATCTTAATTTTATCCGGGTCAACTACCGTATTCCTCCTTTGATAAGGTATCCAATTACCTATCTCAATTGGATTTCGAAAGGGTACAAAAATCTTACCATATCTGCGTAAATATTCTGATGACATAGCTTCAGATATACTCAGGCGAACCTTCGCATTATGCATTAATTTCTTGAAATCCTTTTCAATCAGTTGCTGCCTCTTTTTTCTTAGTATAATACTTTTGTTAATATATCTTATACTGTCATCCATAATATGGATGGCATAAGGTATCTTAAGTTCATCGTATAGTAAATTTCCAAACCGCATGGTTCTGTGATGAAAAGGTTGTACATAAATAATATCAGGTTTGAAATGGAGTACCCATCTCTTCAAAGATTCACTTATTCCGATACTGTAAAAACGAGAATCTAATCCGGTACGTTTTAAGAAATTATCAAAAAAGGGATGAAAAGACTTTTTAATGTTAAAAATATTGTTTCGCTTGCTTTCAGTTAAGATATTAAGCTTTTTTCTATTGGTAAAATTGTAGGGGCCAGAATGATAATAGGATTGAATAATATAAAATGGGAAAGGAAATTTAACTTCCTCACTACCTAATTGATAATACAGGTAATCCGTATTGGGATTTGTTTCTTCTATCCGGTCTGTGATCACTCCAACACTGTCGCCAGGCCAATCTTTAAAAAGATTTGTCATTGTAATACCACCACCACCATTCAAACGGAATGTTTCACCAACAATAAGAACTCGTGGAAATTTCATATTCCAATTTTAAACCTACTACCTTAAAAATTAAATATTATCCGAATCATACATCGAAAAGTCAATTTGGTAAGTACACTAAGTTCAAATAATAACATTCTTTAATTATTTAACTTAAAGTACCTTTCTCAGGTTATTATACTGCCGAGGATTCCAGTAAAAGTTTCTCATTGAAAATTCTTAAGTATATTACTAACAAGATGATACCAATTTCACTGAAATTAAAATAAACCATTGTGGTATTAGCAAAACAAAAAGACAACAAGCCATAAAAACAACCCCAAAACACGTACTTTTTACCAATCTGCCAGGCGTTTCTCAACAAATAGAAAATTGACAGAAATAAGAATAAAGAACCAAATATCCCATAAAAATATAAGTATGACAGGTACCCAACATGAATTAAGGGAGCTTCTCCTCTTAATAACTGTACGACATCCAATCTTGTTTTTGGTCCTACTCCAAACCAGGGATGTTCAGGGAATTTCAATATGAATACATTAAATGAGGTTATTCTGGTCCTGGCAGAAGCCATTGATGTCCCTTTTTCAAATATTCTATCGTTAATTACCTGCTGGATATTGTAGTTATAAATCTTTGCAACATTAATTGAAACTATTACTCCACTGATAACAATCAGAATGAAATATATTTTTTTTCTTATGCTAATTTTTGAAATGAAGAATAATTGTGAAAAAACAATTATTGCTGACATCATAACATACCTGGCTTTTGTTAAAAAAGGTACAACAATTCCACTCATGATTATTATCGGGTAGGCCTTTGTCCTGGTATCATAAAAGCTTAAGAGAATAGAAACTAAAATAGGAAGTGTTATTCCTACAGAATTTAGATTTATCCAGCTAAAGATTGAAAATATTCTTTTTTGTTCCAGATATACCAAATTGGATACATTGCCTGTTACTTCCCGGCTTAGAAAAAATGTGGGGTATTTGATTTGTATCACACTGACAATTAATGATAATAGAACAATCAGAAAAATGCACTTATTCATTTTGGGTAGAAAATCCTCTTCAAAGTGAGTATTTTCAATTACAAAAAATATTATACATGCAAATAAATTTACGTCTGAAAAAATAAAATATATCAAATTTGTTTCTGGTGGTATCAGATTATTAATAAAGACTGAACCTAAATGATAGATTGTGAATAATATTAAGAAGATCAAATACTTTGGAACTCTTACCTTTTGAGTTATAATAAGGTAGAAAGCTAATGCTATAAATATAAAAATAACGAATAAACTTATATGTCTATTAGTTAAAGAAATAGACAACCAGGCCCAAAAAGGATAAAAAGGAATAAGGATAAGTAATAGACTTTGTATGATTTTATTCATAACTATTTAAAAAATGTTTTTACAGATTCAATAATTTTTTGAACATCGGTCATCGTTAATTCATAGTACAGTGGAAGTCTTATCAGACAATCTGAATACCAGTCGCTGTAAAGTAAATTTCTCCCATCGTGCTTAAGTTGATAATAAGGGCTTTTGTGCAGACTTAAATAGTGAAAAACCGCATAAATGCCATTGGTTTTCAAGTGCTCAATTAACGATGTCCGTTGCTGGAGACCTGAACATACAAGATAGAACATATGGCCATTATTAGTTGCATATTCTGGTATTAAAGGCATTTTTATATCTTTCTGATGACAGCAGATCTCAAGTCCATTATAATAAGCATCCCAGATACTTTTTCTTTTTGATTGTATATCATCTATATTCTCCAATTGTGCATAAAGGTATGCTGCAATTATTTCGGAAGGGAGGAATGACGAACCAATATCAATCCATCCATATTTATTTACTTCACCTCTGAAAAATTCAGATCTGTTAGTTCCTTTTTCCCAGATTATTTCTGCCCTCCGAATAAATCTTTCATCATTGATGACCAACATTCCCCCTTCTCCCGAGTTGATATTTTTTGTTTCGTGAAAGGAGAAAGAAGCAAGATGTCCTATTGAGCCCAGAGGTTTACCTTTATAATAAGAGTCAATCGCCTGTGCAGCATCTTCAATAACCAAGAGATTATATTTTTCTGCCATTTGCATAATTATTTCCATATCGCAGGCGATACCGGCATAATGAACAGTTACAATAGCTTTGGTTCGGGGGGTGATGAGTTCCTCAATAAGTTCTGTATCGATATTTGGATTTTGAGAATTACTGTCAGCAAATACAATTTTTGCTCCCTGTCTTACGAATGCCAAAGCTGTTGAAACAAAGGTGAAAGAAGGTACTATCACTTCGTCCCCGGGCTGAATTTCCGCAAGTATTGCACACATTTCCAGTGCATCTGTGCATGATGTGGTTAGCATAACCTTTTTAAAACCATATTTATCTTCAAAGAATTTCTGACATTTCTGAGTAAAAATGCCATTCCCTGATATTTTACCGGAATAAACAGCCTGATATATATAATGCATCTCTTTACCGGTAAGATATGGCTTGTTAAAAGGTATTTTCATTTTATCCATAGATGATAGATATTTACAACGTTTTTTACTTCAAAACCCAACGATTTATAAAATTCGCAGGCACCTTTATTTGCCAGTTGTGATACAACTTCTACACTATCGGTTTCTTTTTCATTAAAATAACAGAAGGCCTCATGAACTAATTTCCTGCCAATAGATTTTCCTCTTTCATTTTCGTCAACTGCTATTAAGCCAATTGAGCCAACATTGTCCTTAATCACAAGAGTAATAAATCCCTTTTCTTCCTCGTTATCGAAATAAACCAGGATTTCGTCAGAAATTTCTTTTTTTACAGATTTCTCGATCCATTCAAAATATAGTTTTTTGAATTCATCATTATGGAAATTCGGATCAATTTTAAAACGGGAGAAAACGCCACTTTGCAATGCCAGAAATTTTAGTTTTTCTGAGGCATAAGGCAAATCATATTGCTTGATATCCGGATACCTTTTCAAATACTTATCATCGTAAGTTTTAGTAATAAAAGTGATCTTTTCATCAACCAAAAGGCCAGAAACACTTTTTAAGGAATGATTTGAGATTTCATCACTTGGTTTTACAAAACAATAAGCAAGCTTAAAACTGTTCATACTCAGGTCTCTAAGTATTGAATGTAATTCATTTATTTCCAAATTCGAAGGCTTAAAAGCAGCAATTTTGTACCCGAAAAACTGAGAGTCCCAATCCAACATCTTAAAATAATTTCCCATCTGCTTTTTAGTTATTTCTCAATTATTTTCTCAATCTCATTCATTCTTACTTCAGGAGAACATAGTTTTAAAGCAAGTTCTCTACAATTGTCAGATATTCTTTTACAATCATTCATATCTAATGATAAGACATTGTAAAGGCCCTGGGCCATATCAGCACTATCTTTAAGCTTTGCAATATATCCGGTTTGACCAGATATTATCAAATCGGGAGCAACTCCCATCTCGAAAGAGACAACTGGTGTACCGCACATTAATGATTGATTGATCATCATGGGACCTGAATCTTCAATGGATGGACAAATGAAAACATCTGCTGCCTGGTAGGCGGAAGCTATCTCGTATGTGTCAGTCAATTTCCCCAAATAATGAAAATTAAAAGGGAGAGATTCAACAATTCTATCAATTCCCATTCCTGCAATTAATAATAAAATATTATCATCTAGTCCGGAATCAGAGCCTTTTGTTTTTTCTTTTAATATTCTGAGACTTTCCAGCAAATAACACATCCCTTTACGCTTTTGTGTGAGTACCACTGAACCAAAAAACACCACTTTTTTATTAGCTGGAATTCCTAATTTTGATTTTATTTCTTCTTTATCAGTTGGTTTAAAAACTGAGGAGTCAATAGAAAGTAGAATTTTATGAATGATCTTATTTTTAAATAATGAACTCACTTTTGCCTGTCTGTATTGCCATTCTGAAGCTGCTATAAGGTGGATGTTGGTTTTGTCAATATATTTTTTCTTGTATAAAAGATTATTATAACTTACATCATAAGAGTTAGTTGAAAAAAGCCCGGGGCAATTACCACAACTATTCAGGTAACCTTTGCATTCCCAGGCATAATGACAGCCTCCTGTAAAGGGAGCCATATCGAACATGATCCAAAATATCGGGGCACTTGTAATTTTATTTAATTCATAAATATTTTTGATATTGATAAAATTTTTTGCAAACAGCACAATGATTACATCTGGCTTGATCTTTGCTTTCCTTAAAAGTGTTTTTGTTTTATAGACTAGTTTTTGCTCCTTAAGCTGGAAAAAACAATAGTCCGGGTCAGGTTTTGACTTCTCTTTTAACCTTAATATCTTTTTTATTTTATTTAATCTCCATTCAAATTTAGCTAATATTATTTCCCCCCAGTAAGAAAGGGAGGTTTCAACACTAACTATCCCTTCAGGATAATGTGAATTATAGCTGTTTACTAACAATCTTACTTTATGCCCTCTTTGAATAAATTGATTAAATATATCAAAAGCGACAATTCCTGCCTCTCGCAATGGATTGTGGGTATTAAGCAATAAAATATTCATAATGTTTATTTATTCCAAATCCCTTTGGCCTTATTATTAATTATCTTGTTATATTGAATTGGAGACCAAATGGCACTGGTAACAGCTAAAATGCATATTGCTAATAGTACTCCAGCAATCCCAAGACGCTTTCCCAAAAAGATAGCTAATGGAATATTAACCAGGGTACCAAATAGGCCACTATAGAGTTGTAACTTTATTTTACCAACCCCATTTAAAAAATGTGAAAATATTCCACACCAACCATTAATAATGACATAGGCTGCCATAACAGCAGAAAGACCTATTGGTACCTTTATTTCTTCACCAACCCACAATTTATATATTGGATTTGAAAATGCAAGCATAACCAAAGTGCCAATGCTTATTAAAATCCATAAAAGTGTCAGCTTTTTTATTGTATTTTTTATCCAGAGAATATCATTTTTAGTCCATGCTTCAGTAAAAGCACTCCATAATGGCATCATGATAATTCCGAGTATCATAGGAATAACACTAAAGTATTTGTAGGCAATATTGTAAGGGGTTACCTGTGCTGGTCCAAAAAGTTGTGCAATTATTATATTACTTGTCTGGTATAAAACTACTACGGCAATTTGAATGATAAAAAATTTAATTCCCAGACTCATCAAATTACGTGCATATCCAAACCTTACAAATTTAAAAGAAGGTGCATATTTTCTATAATCATGAGTATAAAACCAAATACTGGAAACAAAGAGAATAAATACTGGCGTAAAGCTGAAAGCTGCTCCCAGATATATTAAATTTCCCGAAGTCGTTTTGGTAAGAATAAAGATTATTAAAAATGAAACGAGACTTCCCAGAAAATCGAAAAATGATGCTTTTGCAGGTTGCTGATTGGATGTAAGTACAGTGGTTATCAGTTTAAGTACAAACTGTACACAAAAAAAAACAAAAACTATTAAAGCTAAAATACTTAGCTCACCAGCCATATCGGCTGGTGTATTTAGTATTTTTGTCCAGTTTAAAAATGGGTTAATGCAAAAAAATATTATTAATACAACTGCAATAATAATACCTAATATTGCATAGGTAGTACTAACGTAAATACGAGCCAATTCATGCTCTCCTTTTGCAATGGCTTCAGCAAATCTGTTTCGCAATCCGTTTCCAAAACCTATATCAAAAAAACCAAACCAACTGATAACTGAGCTTAGTGTAAGCCATATCCCATATCGGGTTGGGTTTACATAATTAATGGTAATTGGAACCAGAAAGAGGCTTATTGCAATACTGCAACCTCTGATTAAAAACATTACAAGAATATTTTTTTTAGCATTTATGCTGCGCTGGTGGCCCTCGGTAAAAAAATCCTTGATAAAAACTTTGAATGTTGAAATGAGATAGCTCATGTATATACTTTTTCTTTTAAGGTTGGGAATGACGAATCTACTTTTTATCCTTAATTCAATTCTCTTGCTTCTTTTTATTCACAGCTTCGCTCCGTCAGTCCCAAGCTTAAGACCAACAAATCAAATTTTAGAATTATTTTAAACACGTAAAAATAAGTAAAAAACATAAGCAGGTTGTGAAATTTTGATTAACAGGTCTCTTTAATAAATGAAATAATGTTTTTATATGTTTTAAGTCATTATTAAATCAAAACTGTACCTGGAATTAATGCTATAGGTCTTATTATATCAAAACAATATTCATTATTATTATCATTTGTTATACTTTCGCTTTGAGAAACATATTTAAAACAACACTCGACAAATTAATGATCTTTTAAAATAAGGATTAATAGTATTTATGAATAAGTCCACAAAGGAAATAATTAATAGAAATATTATAATTATTTTTCTATTTGCTATTAGCCCATCTGCATTAGCTATTAACTATTATTTTAGCACAACTGGAAGTGATTCGGCGGATGGACATTCAACGTCGACCCCATGGAGGACGTTAACAAAGTTTAATACAGAATTTGCCAGGCTAAATCCCGGGGATAGTGTATTATTTAAAAGGGGAGATACTTTTTATGGGACATTATTGATATCCAGGTCGGGTACAGCAAGCAGACCCATTGTAATAGGTGCTTATGGAACAGGGGCGAAACCTGTTATAAACGGATTTACAACTCTATCTTCATGGACCGACGAAGGTAACGGAATATATTCAAAAACTTTAATTTGTGAATCTGATCCTAATATGGTTACTGTGAATGGAGTTAATACACCCATGGGGAGGTGGCCAAATAAGGGATGGATGACTATTGATTCTCATCAGGGTCATACTTCCATAACAGATGCAGAACTTCCTTTTTCCCCTGATTGGACTGGTGCTGAAGTTGCAATCAGGGTCAGCCATTGGATCATAGATAGAAATCGTATTGTCAATCGAACAGGGACTACATTAAATTATACAAGTTTTTCAGGTAATGAGGCAAGCGATGGTTATGGTTACTTTATTCAGGATGCCCTGGAAACACTTGATTTATTTGGAGAATGGTATTACAACGGAACAACTTTCTATATGTATTTTGGTGGTGAAAATCCTGATGATCATATAATCAAGGTAAGCAGTATAGATGATCTTGTAAGAATTCAGAATGGAAGTTATATTATATTCCATCAGATATCATTAACAGGAGCAAATTCAAAGGCTATTAATTTGCAGAGTTCTTCACATATCACGATTCAATATTGTAATATAGACCTGTCTGGTGCTGATGCAATATCCGGTGGTACAAATAGAGTAAGAGTTTCGGATTTCTTAATAATAGATAATACAAGTATAAATCACAGTAATAATAATGCTATTGTTTTAGATAGTGGATTTCCGAATGCTATAGTAAGAAAAAACACAATTCAAAATACAGGAATTATACCAGGTATGGGTGGAAGTGGAGTCGATAAATATACAGCTATATTAATCAGGTCGGACGGTATTATTATTGAATATAACAACATTATTAATACAGGATATATTCCTGTTGCTTTTTATGGTGAAGGGTCAATAGTTAAAAATAATTTTATTAATAATTTCTGCTCCGTCAAAGATGATGGAGGAGGTATTTATACTAATGGGACCGCCTACAAGGAAATTATTAAAAATATTATAATTAACGGGATTGGGGCAAGTGCTGGTACAGCAGGGGGTAGAGATAATGCTAACGGCATTTATATTGATGATGGAGGTACAAATACTTTAATATCAGATAATACTATTGCTCATTGTTCCAGAGCAGGAATTTATTTACATAATGCTCATGAAAATCAAATTAAGAATAACACATGTTATAATAATTCATATAGTCAACTTTTACTGGTACATGATAATAATTATCCGGATGATCCCATAAGAAATATAACAATAAATGACAATATCCTCTTTGCAAAAGAGGTCACAGAATATGCTTTTGTTTTTGCAACAAGAGTTGATGACATCGATCTGTTTGGGACAGCTGACAATAATTACTATGCCAGACCAATGGATGATGAGAAAACAATAGTAACATGGACCTTTGCATGGGGGGGAGTTTTAGTATACCGATCACTAGCTGATTGGCAATCATATTCAGGTCAGGATGCTAACTCGAATAAATCACCATCTTCAGTAGTTGATGTATACGACAATAGGATTGAGCAAAACCCTAAAAGTATAGAAAAGGTTGTTACAATTGATGATGCTTATATTGATATAGACAACATAAGATTTGAATACAATGCCTCAGGTGAAAACAGGGTGGTTTTATTGGATGAGCCGTATATTAATATCAAGGGTGTTAAATTTACTCACAGTTTTACACTTTCGCCATATACTTCTATGATATTGATGAGACTTTGTAATCTTAATTGACAAAAAAAAATTCTGACTATAATATAAATGTATTTGTAGTAATTCAACAACATTCCATTTTATAATTAATTGGAATCTAATAATATGATCAATTTCTCAGATCATGTTAACTTTATAGTAATTATTTTTTGTTAAAATGATAACAAAAAATTATATATTTATGTAACATTTTGAATAATTTATCGTTTAATTTGTGATGTTGATCTAGTTTTTTGTTCCATTCGTCAAAATGTTTTTTAATTTGTACCTATGAGGAAGGCATTAATAGTCTTATTTTTTTCCACAAGCTTACTATCACATGCTACCACATACTACATTGGTCCTTCAGGAAATAATAACACAGGGAATGGCTCCATAAGTTATCCATGGGCATCTCTAGCGTATGCTTGCACTAAAGTAACTACCCCCGGAGATATTATTCATGTAAATCCAGGGACGTACACAGAAACATCACAGAGTGTATTAGCAGTTGGTATAAGTATAGAAGGAGCAGGTAATACAAGTATTATTCATTCTCATATTACTGCTCCTGGAATATATACTATATTACTTGCGTCAAATTCAGAAGGTACTAACGGTAATCAACAAATCTCTTACATTAGAATGGAGGGGGGATTGACTGCCTATAGTGCCATAAGGGTTGCAGCTAGGTGCAATGTTAAAATTCATCATTGTGAGTTTGAGGATTTCTTTAGTGAAGGTGTAATTTTTGGGGGTAAAACTATGTCTGGAAGTGGTGAACCAACAACCTATGCAACGGGGAATGAATTTTACAACAATATTATAACTAACTGTGCTGATTATGAGGGCGTTGGCAGATACGGTATTGGTTGTGGCAATCTTGGTATTGGCGGACAACAGGGTATGCTTGTACATGATAACACTATGGTACAAGAGGATAGAGGGGTTGATGCTAACGGGTATGTCATAAAATTTCATAATTCCGGATATTTAAAAGGTCTTAAAATCTATAATAACACAATTATAAAACCGCCTTATGATGGTTCTACATGGGATTTCTCAATGGAACTATGGAATTGTAGAGGTGGTATAGAAATTTATGGTAATATAATTCAGGGGGGTGTCGATTTCGGAGGTAATACATCAATTACGAATGATGAAGGTGGTTACGGTTTTGCAATTAAGGTATATAACAATACTTTAGGTCAGGAAACATTAAGATCAACGGACGAGGTTGGTATTCACGCTGAGAGAGGTCATACGGGTGGTTTTTACGTGTATAATAATATATTTAAGAATTTATATTGTCCTCTTGCGATGTACCAGGGAGATGGAGATACATTTGAAGATTTTTATGTATTTAATAATATCTTCAATACCATTGGTCTGGCTGGTACATCCAATTACGGAAATGGGACGGAATGGGGCACTATTGATGTATCAAATATAACTTATGATAATATAAATTTTGTAAATAATGTGTTTTATGCAGGCGCAGCTGGTGGTCCCAATTGCGGATTAAGATTTACATTTAAAGGTACAGCTACTAATTTGACTGTTAGAAATAATATTTTTCAAGGTTTTGCCGCAAATCCCATATATTTTGAAGGCTCTACAATAAATACTGTAAGCATTGAGAATAATCTATATTATAATAATTTTAATTCCAATTCAGCAGCATACTCTGGATGCACAATAACCAACAAAACAGAACAAAACAATAAAGTTGGCAATCCTAATTTTGTTTCTTCTTCAGATTTTCATCTAAACGCTGGATCTCCTGGGATTGGAACAGGAACGCCTATTCAATACATTACAACAGATTTTGAAAATAATCCAGTGACGAATCCTCCAAATATTGGTTGTTATACGACTGTTGGAGGATTAGCTTATCCCGTTTATGTTAGCTCTGCTATAGAAAATGCTACTCCTTCTATTCTGGAAATGACTTATAATCTGACTCTGGCCAGTATCGTTCCTGCTGCTTCAGCCTTTTCTGTACGGGTAAATTCAGTAGCCAGAACTGTAAATACTGTTGCTATTTCCGGAACTAAAGTCCTGCTAACTCTTGCAAGTCCGGTAGTTAATGGCGACGTTGTAACAGTTACCTATACCAAGCCTTCGACTAATCCGTTGCAGACAGCTTCTGGGGGACAAGCCGTTACTATCAGTGCTCAGACATTAACAAATAAAGTCAACTCCCTTAGCCTACCTGCATATGTTAGCTCTGCTATTGAAAATGCTACTCCTGCTGTATTAGAAATGGTTTATAACCTTAGTCTTGCTGGTATTGTTCCTGCCGCTTCAGCCTTTACTGTCCAGGTTAATTCTGTAGCCAGAACTTTAAATTCTGTTGCTATTTCAGGAACAAAAGTAGTGCTAACTCTTCCAAGTCCGGTAGTTAATGGCGATGTGGTAACAGTCGCATATACCAAACCTGCAACTAATCCGTTGCAGACAACTTCAGGTGGACAAGCGGTTACTATAAGTGCTCAGACAGTAGCTAATAAGGTCAATCCAGTAATTCCTGTTAACCCTGTATATGTTAGTTCTGCCATTGAAAATGCCACTCCTGCAAGACTGGAAATGAATTATAATTTGAGCCTGGCTAATATTTTGCCTGCTGTTTCTGCTTTTAGTGTTAGTGTTAATTCTGTTGCCAGGACTGTTAATGCAGTTGCTGTTTCCGGGACCAAGGTTCTGCTAACCCTTGCAAGTCCGATAGTTTATGGTGATGTAGTAACTGTTGCCTATACCAGGCCTGCTACTAACCCGTTGCAGACAGCTTCAGGTGGACAGGCTGCAACTATCAGTGCCCAGTCAGTAACTAATAACGTGAGTTTTATTAATACACCTCCGGTGGTTGTGATAAACTCCCCACCAAGCAATTTATCAGGGTTTGTTGGTGAAATTGACGCAACAGGAAGTTATGATATAAACAATGATAATCTGACTTATACATGGGTAGTTCCTAATAATGTACCTGTTTCTTCCACAAGTGGTTCAAAAATTCAATTTCTTAGTCCAATTGTAAATGCACCTCAAAGAGTTGAATTTACATTAAAGCTAAGTGACGGGAAAACAACCCAGTCTAAAATTGTCCCTGTTGAAATTCTCCCCTATAAACCGGAACTCGAGGTGGCTGAAGTATTAAATGTTGAAGCAAGTGGTTTTCAATCTCCAAATTATCCGCACAACATATTGGATGGAAATATCGGAACAATGTGGGCAGTCAATGGTGATAATCAATGGCTTATTCTGGAGCTGAAAGAACATTTCAATATTCAGCATGTCAAGTTAGCCTTTCAATTAGGACAAAGAGAAGAATCATATTTTGATATTCTTGGATCAGATGATAAAGTTACATGGGAACCTATATTGACCAAATCAACATCCTGTGCTTTTTCAGGTGATATTCAGGTATTTGATTTTCCTCCATCAAAAACCGGGAAAGAATTCAATTATGTCAAATTGGTTGGACATTCCAATTCAGTAGATAGCTGGAACTATATTTCAGAATTTAGAATATTTGGTCATAAACATCGTAATCCAACAAGTTACGAAGAGCAACCAGTAAAGATATATCCTAATCCCGCTCATGAATTTATCAACATTAAAATAGATGAAACGACACTGAAACCTGATTTTATCAGAATCATAAATTTTTCGGGAAAGATTTTTTTTCAGGATAAGGTAAATCCGGATATTAAAGATTTTCAAATTCCGATAAATCTTATACAGGGGATCTATATTGTACAAATGGGATCAGGAGGGTTTACTCTGTTTACTCAAAAATTGATAGTAAGTAACTGACTATTTATCTCCATCATTATCAGACACAGCGTCTGTCTGGATATGTTCTTCATTCCATCTCATAATCCGTGAAGGAGGAGGGAATACAGTACAGTTATCAGGGATATCAGTATTAACTGTAGCATTCGCTCCAATGATAACATTGTTACCAATTGTAATATTTCCGAATATTACGGCACCTGCATTAATTTGTACGTTATCTAAAATAATCGGACGGGTCCTTTTGCCATAAGTTCCAATTGTCACATTATGATTAATACTACAATTCTTTCCAATGGATGCGGCACCGATAGTGCTTGAAAAACCATGTGGAATGAATAATCCTTCACCGATTTTTTTAGTATCAATATACAAGGTAGACATTCGGGGGCATAGAATGTTTAACAGGATATTGTTTGATCCAATTCTATAATAAAACAAATTCCTGAACTGAGTATAAAAAACCATTAAATAAATAAATCCGAAAGGTAATCTATGATTTTTATTTAGCATTTGCAGCCATCGTCGGGTATCCGCCTTAATAACCAACCTGTTTTTGTGAAGAAAATACAGGATTAAATGCGGAAAACACCTGATAGAATTCAGAGCAATTACAATGCTAATAATAAGTTTACGCAATTTATTTATTTTAATTACAAAATAATTGGAGACAGACTATATAAAAATAATAGTAGCTTTTGGCCTCATTCGAAAACATAATTGCATTTTCAGGTTGAATATTAATTTGTACATGTAAATTAATTTTGAGTGACACAAACCAGAAGTCACTGAATTAACCCTGAATTTCTTAATTAATCAATACATTTGACAATAGATTATGAAATCAATATATTGTAATTTTTGTGCTTATAATACATTTTAGTATCTCAAAATGGATGATAAAATGATTTTCCCCCTGTTCCAATCTTAACTTCAACATCCTCCTTTTTGTACGATTTACCATTGTATTCTCCATTGCTGCTTTTGTATTCAGGAACTAATTCCACGATAAATTTAACCACTTCCTCTTTCGATAGGGTATATAAGCCATTTAAAATAGCATCTATCCTTGATACTATCCCTGTATAATCAATCTTTTCAACCTGTGCTATCTTTATCTTTGGATGATGTGTGGGGAGGCTATTTTCCTTGTTAGAAAGTAATTCTTCATATAACTTTTCGCCTGGTCGTAAACCGGTATATATAATTTGAATATCTTTCCCGGGTACAAGCCCTGAAAGTTGTATCATATGGTGGGCCAGGTCGGCAATTTTAATTGGATTACCCATATCAAAAACGAATATTTCGCCTCCTTTCCCCATAAATCCTGCTTCCAATACCAGCTCACAGGCTTCCGGGATAGTCATGAAATACCGTGTTATTTCCGGATGTGTAACTGTGATAGGGCCACCCTCTTCGATCTGTTTACTGAATAGAGGAATTACTGAACCATTCGATCCCAGAACATTTCCAAACCTGGTAATGACAAATTGTGTCTTTACTCCAGGCTGTTGGGCTCTCGATTGTACAAGCATCTCACAAACCCGCTTCGATGCTCCCATAACACTTGAGGGATT
>JBGOZX010000067.1:0-21789 GCA_041480425.1 Bacteroidia bacterium | reverse complement strand
TGTAGGGAATCCCATAGTTTTAAAATTAAGACTAGTTATATAACTAGATACAAATATAATACAAAAAAAGCAATCAGAGTGATCTAATCGCTTTTTTTTTATAAGAAATTTTATTTGTTTATCTAGTTAAATGCCAAACTCCATACCCTCTCCTGAAGGAGAGGGCTAATTCGTTAGTTATCTCATTCTTGCACTCCTTCTCTTTCAGGAGAAGGAGTGCAAGAATGAGGTGATTGACACTTACTTAAACTGTTTCACATACTCCAGAAACGATTTCGCACTCTTATCCAGATTCTCAACTGATCCGCCTCCTTTAAGTACTTCACACATTTCGTATGCGATGAAACCCTGATATCCGATTTCTTTGAGAGTATTAATAAAAGTTTTATAATCGAGAAATCCCTGACCCATTGGTACAGCTCTCATCTGAGATTCCAGCGGGAGATAGTTTGTATGATTTACATCATATTTAAATCTTGGAAGTTCTTCATAATCAGCTGTGGTTGTGTGAACTATATACGGTTTCATAGTGTAGATCGCCTTTTTTATCTCCTCAGATGACAATCCTTCAAGGGTCGGAGACCAGCAATCGAAAGCAGCCTTTACATTTGGTAGGTTAACTTCATCCAGAAGCCATTTCATGGCATTATGATGGATTGCAATGTCATGGTGGTTCTGTATGATAAGGGTGACACCGTATTTTGCTGCAAGTTTGCCGGCTATCTGCAAGCCTTCAACAACCATGGCATATTGTTTATCGTAGGGGATGTCGGGCCGCTCGTAACCTGTAAAAATTCGTAGCATGCTTGTTCCAAGGTCACGTGCAAGACGGGCAAGTTCACCAACATAAATTGCCTGGATTTCCACATTAGGTATTCCGGCTTTATCTACACCAGCAATGAAATCGGTATATCCCGCCAGGCAGACAAGTTCAAGACCTAGTTCTTTAATTCTTGTTTTGAGCTTCTGACGGGCAGAATCATCATAATCAAGCAATGAAACATGTGGTCGTTTTGCTGCAAGCATCACACCATCAAAACCAAGCTCTTTTGCTTTCACCAGGAACTCATCGACAGTAAGTGTAGCCTGCCCTCGCCATATACCCATATAGCTTACCGAGTGAAGGCAGGTTTTGACTTTGAAGTCATTTGGGTTACCTGTTGGAATTTTCTGGCCAAATGAATTTAGTGAAAATAGGGAAAAAACAACAAGAATGATTATCATCTTTTTCATAATCAGGTTAGAGTTAGTTTTCTTAATGAATAAAAATAATTCAAAGATGGATGAAGTGCAAATTAGTTTGTATAAATCTGAAAGATTCACCCCTTTGTATTCCCCCTTCAAGGGGGAAAAATCTCTGCTAATTTAGAGTTATCCAGGTAGATACCATCGTAGTTTCTCCCCTTTAGGGGAGATGTCAGCGAAGCTGACAGAAGGGTTTTCCTACCTGAACAGAAAGCTTCCTCAGGAGGATTGTCGAATCTGTGAGCAGGGGACAGGGGGGTGAGGTCATTAAAAACTAAATAGGTTTTCTTCATATTGTAATAATTGATTATCTTGTGTATAATTAATTTTCAGTTATAACAACCTGACAATGAAACTTATCACTCTTTTGATTTCTACTCTTTTTTGTTTTTCTGTTTCGAATGCCCAATCAAAGTCATTCAAAAAACTGATTAGCCCCTGCATCGAAAAAATCATCAATTCCCAGTGGACCTTCAACTATTTCCCTGATGAAAAAGCTGACAAGGGATTTGAAAGTCCGGGATTTGATGATTCCAGATGGACCGCAGTAAGCCTTCCACATACCTGGAGTACATATGAGACTACAGGAGAAATGCACCCTTTTATCAGGAATGCGGCTGAAAGTGATAGTCCTTACTGGTGGGCCGGCTGGGGATGGTACAGAAAACATTTTACTGTAAATAAGGAATATGCCGGAAGAAAGGTATTTATAGAGTTTGAAGGTGTACAGAAATATTGTAAAGTGTGGTTAAATGGAAAATATCTTGGCGATCATAAAGGCGGTTACGGCTCCTTCGACTTTGACCTGACAGGTTATATGGATCCTGGCAGAGACAATATCCTGGCTGTAGCTGTGAATAACATGCAGCAGGATGAGTTTAAGATACCACCTATGGCTGCAGGTAATTTTGATGTTTATGGTGGAATTTACCGGGATGTGACCCTGGTTCTTAAGGATAAACTTCACATCCCGATGCAGGGATCAGCAAGTCACGAAGGCGGCACATTTGTTACTACTCCTCAGGTCTCAGAAGCACAGGGAGTTGTGCATGTCCAGACATGGGTTAAAAATGATTATACGGAGCCAATAAAATGTGTTTTGAAAACTTACATTATTGATGCCACAAATATCATAGTTCAGACAATTGTCTCAAAGGATATCATTAATCCAGGTGAACTTCACAAATTCGATCAGACAGGCAACCCGGTTCTGAAACCTCACCTCTGGTCAAATGAGGATCCCTATTTATATAAAGTCTATTCTGAAGTTATTGATGGGAAAAATATCACTGATAATTACACCAGTCCGCTTGGATTCAGGTGGTTCCGGTGGGATTATAAAGAAAATTTCCTTTATGTCAACGGAAAGAAAGTGATCATTCACGGTGGGAACCGTCACCAGGAGTATCCATGGGTGGGAGATGCGATACCAAAATGGATAACTGCAATGGATTATTTTGATATGGCCGAAAATATGAACTATAACTTTATGCGGACAGCCCATTATCCGAATGATAAACTGGTTTATGAACTTGCTGATAATTTTGGAATTGCTATAGATGAGGAGTCTCCAAGTATTAAGAACCAGGTGTTTTCGGTTGAAGTCCAGGAACAGCAGATGAAAGAAATGATACGTCGCGACCGCAACCATCCAAGTATCATGTTCTGGAGTATGGGTAATGAAACCAACCATGCGGTCGACTCAAAGTTTGCAGTTGCTGAGGATACTACAAGAATAATTACAGCACACCATGTTCTTGAAGGCTCGGCAGGAGCGTATGTTACCCATACTGACGAAAACCTTGCACTTGACGAACTGCCCAGATGTGCAATACGCGGTTGGTATAACAAGGATGTCAAAGATTTGGAACCATCTGATGGTCAGCACAGCGGAACGGAAGAACATCAGCAGAATATGCTTATAGCAAGTGGCAGGCTTGGGACAGGGAATCTTTGTACATGGCTGTATGAAGACCACGGGGCAGACAGGGAGTACCTGAATGCTCCTCTTTTGCATGTCAATCCCAAGGGTTACGTCGATTCATACAGGGTACCCAAATATGCCTATTATCTCTGGCAGGCTAACTACTATGAGAAACCAATGGTATTTATTCTTCCGCATTTCTGGCGGACTCAATACCTTGCTCAGAAGAAAGAAATTGTGGTTAATTCGAACTGCGATACTGTAGAGTTGAAAGTGAATGGACTAAGCAAGGGATTCCGGTTCCCTGACGGGAGTAATTTTCATAGTGTGACTTTTAAAGATATTGTTATTGAAAAAGGTACAGTAAGCGCTATCGGATTGAAAGATGGAAATACAGTGACATTTGAGGTTGAGATGGCCGGACGACCTGCAAAAATTGTCCTTACTTCCTCGCATCAGAAAATAGTTGCTGACAGAGCTTCAGTTGCAATAATAACTTCCGATATCGTTGATGCAGAGGGGAACCATATATATGGTGCGACAAATACCATTAAATGGTCAGTGTCAGGGCCAGCCTCTCTGGTCGGACCTCCCGTTTATGAATCAGATATCAATAAACATCATCAGATGGATGGTACGATGTATACTGATATGCCTGTATCAAACGTAATCCGTTCGATAGGGAAACCCGGGAAAATCCTTGTCACCGTTTCTGCAAGCGGTCTTGCATCAGGAACTATAGAAATCACAGCGGAAGAGCTAAAACCGGATAACACGGTTATTATAGAACCCTTACTTGAAAATGAAGGTCGAAAACCTGTGGCCAGGAACATTCAGTCTGTTAAAAAGTTAACAGATGTGCCAATCGAAATAAAGGAGACCTTTGACGAGTTCAATATCGCTTCTTCAGGTGTTTCAGATTATACCGAGGTGATCAGGAACTACATTCTGAAAAACAATCCCAATCTTGACTCTGCTTCGGTCGAGTTTAAAACCCTTGTTAACCTGTTTGCCTCCCAACTTAAAAATAACTCTGGTCGTCTGGCTGCTGATGATTACAATTTCAGTGCCGGTCATTTTAACCTTTGCAGACTGATATCAGTCTCTGTTGACAGGTTAGATCTTCCGCCCCTTTTTAAGACAGGGTTGAAAAAGTACTATGCCCAATCTATTATCACGCAGGGCAGGGAAATGGATCCGGCTAAAGAAGTGAACTGGTTTAACGGGATCCCTCATGGAGGTAAGGTTGTTTTTGTTCAGGACGAAAGAAATATAGCCGAATCGAAAGGAGCTATAATTACAAAGGAATCGGAGCTTGATAAAATAATTGGTACAGTGCATCAGGGATTCAAAAATTTTACGGAAGAAGGAAAGGAGCGTGCGAGGATCTACATAGTCAAAATGAATCCTTATATTCATGTTTTATACAGAAGTGAGCAAAATGGTGAGAGTGATAAAGAGAAAATAACAAATGTAGTTTATGAGGTTGAAAAAAGAGAGCCGATCCTGATACCTGAACTAAAATTTATATCTGAATAATCCTTTTGGTATCTTAGTGGCAATAAAAAACCAAAATTATGAAAATCAAATTTTTAATACTGTTTATCTTTTCAGGAGTATTGGGAGTAACTTCTGCACAGTTACCACAGGATGTCTATAAAAAGCCTCTTAAAGAGGTACTTACTGATATTGAAAAGAGATATAAGATAAAGCTCGAGTACAACGAAAATATTGTGAAGGGCATAGATGTGATGTATCCCACTTGGCGTTATCGTATAGAAATTGAACCGACACTGACAAATATTCTTATGCCACTGGATAGAAAATGTTCATCTTGCTAATGAAGGACATGACTATGGTGTTTCAAAACGACTTGCTATGTATGACTTTATGGCCCGCCATCTGGGACTTAATATCAAAGCAGTAAGGGATATAACTGGCAAGGTTGACGAGTCGAAGGTGACAATCGAGAATTACGAAGCTCAGCTGGTATTCGGGAAAGATGGCAAAATGCCGGCGAATGCTGTTAAAGGACCTGATGCCATATGGAACATCCTTAAGTCGCAACAATAATAAGTATATTTTTTATCCGCCAGACCTTCCCCTCGGGATTTTGTAAGAATAAGACCGTTAACAAATTTCATTCTGTTATTTTTTATATTTTTACAATTGTATTAAACCTCAAACCTCAAACCTCGAACCGCTCAGTTAATCATAAATCAATCCATAATTGTACTAAATTAAAATCTGTTCAAAATGAAAAAAAGAAGTTTTATTCCGATTGTTCTGTTAATGGCTGTTACCGGCCTTATCTTTTCCACTTTCTATTCATGTAAGCCGGCAAAGAAAAATATAGGATTGCAGTTGTACTCCATTCGTGACTCAATCATGAAAGATGTACCGGGTGCTATAGCTAAAGTAAGTAAAATGGGTTATAAGTTTGTTGAGCCAGCCGGTTACAGAGATGGAAAATTTTATGGTTTTGAACCTGCTGCTTTTAAAGCTCTCCTGGAAGCTAACAAAATGACTATGCTCAGTTCACATACCGGTCGTCCTGCTCCGGATTCTGCCAATTATGAAGAAACCATGGCCTGGTGGGATACTTGTACTGATGCTCACGTTGCCGCAGGTGCCAAATATATTGTTCAGCCTTCAATGGGCCGTTCAGCCTATGATACCCTTCCAGGTCTGAAAGCTTATTGTGATTATTTCAATGCAATAGGTGAAAAATGTAACGCAAAAGGGATCCGTTTTGGCTATCATAACCATGATAAGGAATTTTCAACCCAGCTTGAAGGACAAACAATTTACGATTTCATGCTGGCAAATACAGATCCCACCAAGGTTATGTTTGAGATGGATCTTTACTGGACCGTTGAAGGAGGAGCAAAACCTGTCGATTATTTCAATAAATATCCCGGGCGTTTTGAACTGTGGCACATTAAAGATAAAGAAGAGATAGGCGCAAGCGGAAAGATGGATTTTGCTGCCATCTGGGCCGGGGCTGCTATTTCAGGAATGCAATACGGAATTGTTGAAGTAGAAAAATATAACTTCGACGAGTTTACAAGCTGCCAGAAAAGCATTGATTTCCTGAATGCTGCCAAATATGTAGTAATGCCCAAGTAGGATTAATATCTGAATGAAAGCAATCTTTACCTGTTTTTTTGTAATTTCTCTGGCACTTATCAGCTGCCAGAGAAATTTTTATACTGAAGAAGACTTTTCCTCGGTACTAAAGGTTGATAGTCATGTTCATCTGAACAGTGAAAATGGATATTTTGAAGATCAGGCTATTAAAGATAATTTCATATTAATCACTCTGGGAGTCGATCACTCTGATTCAGTTTCTGTCAAACAACAACATGATAATGCACTTCTGGCAGTAAGTAAATACCCCGGAAAGGTATTTTATGGGGCTACCTTTTATTTTGATACTGCCGGGTGGGGAACTGATAACTGGAGCAAAAAAGTAATCTCACATCTGGCGAATGATCTTTCCGGAGGTGCTAAAACTGTTAAGCTGTGGAAAAACATAGGTATGAAAGTGACCGACAGGAACGGCAAGTTTATCATGGTTGATGACCCTGGATTAGATCCGGTGATAGAGTATATTATCAACAAAGGACTTCCAATAACCGGACATCTGGGTGAACCAAGAAATTGCTGGCTGCCACTTAATGAAATGACAGTAAGCAGCGATAGTAGTTATTTTGCAGGTAATCCACAGTATCATATGTTCCTGCATCCGGAATATCATTCTTATAAAGATCAGATCAATGCCCGCGATCATCTTCTTGAGAAGCATCCCGATCTGAAATTTATCGGATGTCACCTTGGGAGCCTCGAATGGAATGTTGACTCTCTTGCAAAAAGACTCGATAAATTTCCAAATTTGGTTGTTGATATGTCAGCAAGAATCTGTCATTTACAATATCAATCGGCACAAGACCGTAACAGGATCAGGGATTTTTGCATTAAATACCAGGACAGGCTGCTTTACGGAACCGATACAGGTGATAATGGTACAGATAATCCGGAAGGATTCAAAAAAAGGATGCATGACACATGGTTGGATGACTGGAGGTATTTTGCAACAAATAATAAAATGACTTCCGATAAATTTAAAGGATCGTTCACCGGTTTGCAACTTCCGAAAGAGGTTATCGATAAAATCTACAGTACGAATGCAATAAAATGGTACAAACTAACTGTAAATTAGAAAATTAGGTCAGGTATTGAAAAATGAAATTTATAAAATAATAGGTTGTAAATTACTAGGCACGGATTATAAATTCGCGCTGGCAATAGAAAAACTCTCTGTAACTCTGTGAATCCTCTGTGCAACTCTGTGTGACAAAAAACTGATTTATAAAAATCAATTTACACCTTTATGTACGATAATCTTAGAATATTTTTTGAAAAGATAAAGTCATTGAGTTTCTGGCAAAGGGTTTTCGGCTGGAAACAAATCAGAACATTGAGTTATGATGCTTATGATGAGTTTACAAATATGTCAGAAAGCATCAATAATCTGGATCAGGAAATAAACAGGAGGGAAACCAGAATTAAAGAACTTGAAAAAAACGCTGAAATATCTTCAGCGAGATTATCAGATTTGAATTCATCAGCCCAAAAGCTTGAAAATAAGTTGTTTGCTCTGGAAGGTGAACTATCACGGCTTAACAAGGAAAAAACTGAATTGTCAAATAAAATAGCCAGGTTTGAACAGGCAGATCAGACAAGATCAGAGGAGTTTCAGAAAAACGTTTCGGCAGTAAATGCCATCCGCACCAGCCTGGAAAACGACAGAAAAAAATTAAATGATGACAGGATCAGGGAGAAGGATGAGCAGTTTGAAAAAATGAAACAGACATGGCGAAATCATGAAAATTCTGTTGAGACAACAATCCGGAATATCTGTCAGACCCGTTTAATCGAATATGTGAAAGAGGTCCCGTTTAAAGGGAATCCGGATAATACTGTCAGGATTGCCGGAGAGTATATCATTTTTGATGCAAAAAGCCCTGCAGGAGATGATCTTGAAAACTTTCCAAGGTACCTGAAGGTACAAACTGAGAGCGTTAAGAAATATGCAAAGCAGGAGAATGTAAAGGGAGATATCTTTCTTGTCATCCCTTCCAATACTTTGGATGTAATTGATCAGTTTATCTACCGGATGGGTGATTATAATGTCTATATAATTTCAATTGACTCACTTGAGCCTATCATATTATCGCTTAAAAAAATAGAAGATTACGAATTTGCCGAACAACTTACTCCTGATGAACGTGAGAATATCTGCCGCATCATAGGGAAGTTTGCTCATACAGCCAAAAGAAAGATCCAGATTGATTATTTCTTCTCATACCAGTTTCTTGAAATATTATCAAAATGTAATATTGACCTTCCTCCGGATATATATAAGTCAGTCCAGGAATTTGAGAAGGCGGAAAAGCTGAATCCCCCACTGGAAAAAAGAACAAAGCAGATTCTTACTGATGATTTGATTGCAGACAGCGAAAAACTTGCCCTCGAAGCACGGGATAAATTGTTGGGAGCAGAAGAAAAGGATTAAAATAACAACACTTTTTGCAGTTCTGAGCTGCAATTTCCGGAGAAAAAATTCAGTGAAACAACAGATATCTTCAACCCGCCGCTTGCTGTAATCAACCAGGATCCTAGGAAAATAGGACAAATATTCGCCCAGACCTTGATTGATGAGATAAATAACAAGTCAATTGGTAAACCAGTAAGAATTTGTATAGAAGAGGAGTTCTTCTGGAAGAAATCTTTGAAAAGAACTAATATTAAACTGAATTAAACTTGGTATATTAAAATTTTAAACCATGAAGAAGATTGTTGTTGCAGGAGCAGGAGGTTTTATTGGCGGACATCTTGTAAAAGAACTGGTAGAAGCGGGAAATCAGGTAAGAGCGGTTGATATTAAACCACTCAAAGAATGGTATCAGGTCTCCCCTGATACAGATAATCTTGTCCTTGATCTGCGGCTCAGAGATAACTGCTACAAGGCAGTGAACGGGTATAATGAAGTTTTTAATCTGGCTGCTGATATGGGAGGAATGGGCTTTATAGAAAATAACAAAGCAGCCTGTATGATCAGTGTTCTGATTAATACTCACCTTCTTATTGCGTCAAAAGATTGTGGTATTGAAAGGTTTTTCTATGCCTCTTCGGCCTGTGTCTATAATGGTGATAAACAGACCGATCCTGAAAATCCTGGACTAAAAGAATCTGATGCATATCCGGCATTGGCAGAGGATGGTTATGGATGGGAAAAACTGTTCAGCGAACGAATGTGCCGTCACTTCTCAGAGGATTTCGGATTAATAACCCGGGTGGCAAGGTTCCATAACGTTTACGGGCCATATGGTACTTTTGACGATGGTCGTGAAAAAGCACCGGCTGCTATCTGTCGAAAGGTTATTGAAGCCGGAATTACAGGTAATAAGGAGATAGTAATCTGGGGTGATGGTCTCCAGACCAGAAGTTTTATGTATATTGACGATTGTCTTAAAGGAATTAAAGATATAATGTACAGTGATATCGAAGTCCCAATTAACCTGGGTAGCAGCGAAATGGTATCAATAAACGAACTTGTTGATATTGTGGAAGATATAGCAGGTTATAAACTTAAAAGGACATATGATCTGAAAGCTCCGAAAGGAGTGAGGGGACGAAATTCGGAAAATACCCTAATAAAGAAATACCTTGGATGGGAGCCCTCTATCCCGCTCAGAAAGGGCATCAAAAAAACATACGATTGGATAAGCGGGCAGGTTGTTAATGATGGCAGGAGTAAAAAAGGAATTAATCGCTTCAATAAATAAGTGTCTCTTTAATGGAAAAGAAAAAGGTGCCATCACAGTCGGGTTCAGAAACGATGAGGGAAATGAGATTCCCGTACAGATTATGTCTTGCCGGTGGCTGGATTGACCAGCCATGGGTCTCTAAAATGCATCCCGGATCAGTTGTTGTTGCACAGATATGGCCAACCCTGGACTTTAATGACAGGTCAGGCCTCGCTACAAGCTCAAGGAAAGTGGGGATACAGATCTGGGGCGACAGATATCCTGATGGCGACCATGAACAAAATGCCAGGTTGTTGTTCGGAGCCGAAAACCCTCCCGGCAAAACATACATATCAGGATCCCAGGATCATATAGGACTTTTATTTCCCGGGATCAACCGACTTTATTACAACGGAGGCTACTGGCCTGAGAAAATCGAATCAAAAACCGACCGGGATACCTGCGAATGGCTCTCAAATGTTCTTCACCTGGTTCCGCTGGAACCTCGTCCTGAAGGATATGACCCGTTAAAGGTAATGCACCTTGAGAAACATCTGGTCAAAGAGCTGGGAGAAGCAGGGGATAAATGCTGGGAGGCTATCCTTAAAAAAGATGTTAACAGTTTGGGAACGGCATTGATCAATACACTTCTCTCGTGGAAAAAAATATTGCCTTTGACTGTACCCGATTGGGTAATGAATGAGTTGGAAACAAAATATTTCCCGGATTATCCGGGTGCAATTACATCGGGAAGCGGCGGAGGGTATGTTATTGTTGTCTCTGAAAAGGAGATGGAGGGATCCATTAAAATTAGGGTATGTTATTAAGTTATTGGGTTATTAGGTTATTGGATTCACTAGTGATTAAATGTATAATGTACACTTTATTAATAAATACTAAATTCTTAAAAAATGAAAACCAATTTTATTAAACGAATCTCTCTTTCAGGTTTCTTCGCTCTGGTTTTAACTTTATTTGTTTCAGCGCAGCAACAAAAGCCTCCGGTTGCGGCAGGTCCTTTTAAACCTACTGATGAGTCACTAAAACAATATCAATACCCTGAATGGTTTCGCGATGCCAAATTTGGGATATGGTCACACTGGGGACCCCAGGCTGTTCCGCGGCAGGGCGACTGGTACGCCAGGAGAATGTATCAGGAAAAAGATCCTGCATACAAATATCATCTTGAACATTACGGCCACCCGTCAGAGTTCGGCTATAAAGACATTATTCCGCTATGGAAAGCAGAGAGATGGAATCCTGATGAACTTATGGAGCTTTATAAAAAAGCGGGTGCCAAATACTTTGTCAGCATGGGAACACATCATGACAATTTCTTTCTATGGAACTCAAAGCTCAATAAATGGAATGCTGTTAATATGGGTCCGAAAAAGGACGTTATTGCAATCTGGCAGCAGGCAGCAAAAAAACAGGGTATGAAATTTGGCGTTTCTGAACATCTTGGTGCAAGTTACACATGGTTTCAGTCTGCTCACGCTTCCGATAAACAGGGCCCAAAAGCCGGCGTTCCCTATGATGGTGCAAATCTTGATTACCAGGACCTGTACCATGCAAACGCAACACCGGATGATAAAGATTGGCTGACCAAGAACCCGGCATTTCAACTTGAATGGTACAGAAGCATTAAAGAACTTGTAGACAATTATCAACCCGATCTTCTCTATTCTGATAGCAGGATGCCGTTCGAAGATGTTGGACGCACCCTGATTTCTCATTTTTATAATCAGGACATAACCAAAAATAATGGAAAACTCGAGGCAGTCTATACCTGCAAACAAGCCTCCGGTGGATTATGGGTTGAGGATCTTGAGCGTGGTGTGAAAGATACTGTCAGTCAGTATCCATGGCAGACAGATACCTCAATCGGAGACTGGTATTACCGCACCGGCCAGAAATATAAAACTTCCACAGAGGTGATTCAGATGCTTGTTGACATTGTAAGCAAGAATGGCAACCTGCTGATCAATGTTGTACAGACACCGGAAGGGGATCTGGAGCCGGATATGCTAAAGATACTTGAAGAGATCGGAGTCTGGACATCAGCAAACGGTGAAGGAATTTATGGTTCACGTCCGTGGAAAGTATATGGTGAAAAGCCTTCAGACAAACCGGTAAAAAAACTGGGCAGATTCGATGAGAATTTCGGATTTAGTTCTAAGGACATCAGGTTCACAACAAAAGGCTTCACTCTTTATGCATATTGTCTGGGAAAACCCGAAACAGATATTATGATTAAATCTCTTGCAAAGTCCTCAAAACCTGCTAATAAAGCCATTGCTTCAATAACAATGGTGGGCAGCAAGGAGAAACTAAGCTGGAAACAGTCAGCTGATGCTCTTGTGATTAAAAAACCGGTAAATATGCCGGCATGGCAGGTAATTGGCTTTAAAATTGAATTCAAAAAATAAGCTTCAATTTTTAGCTCTCCAGATGTGATAATGCAGAACTGCGGTTATAATTGAGTTTTTGTAATGATACTTCAAATATTAATGCGATTTGTTGTGATTTTGACAAAAATGGCACTTGGTTTTTAAAACAATTTAAATTAAATTTGTTAAATAACTCTTTAACGGATGACCTCAAATAATGCAATTAGAGTTTGCGACATAAGATTTTCTGGTACAGATAATTATTTCATATTCGATTAATTCACGATTTTATTTTAAAATACCTCGAGACCATCTTATGTAAATATTTTTTAATGACAGCAACAGGAAAGGGATAGATCCTTCTTTTCTGAATTTAATCCTGATTTCTATTAAGCGAGTAACAATCTGATTATGATAACTTCCTATTATTAACTTAAACCTTTTGTAATGAAAAAATCTTCAAATCAAGGAGTATCTTTATATCCTTGCCTAAAAAAATTGCTTAAGGAACCTAAAACTGCAATTCTTATATTTGCGATCAGTTTTCCATTTACATTTGCATCTCCGTCCTATGATCTATCTGTGAATGGTAATACAAATGTTGCCTCAGGTTATGAACTCCAGCAATTAGCTATTTCAGGAACAGTAACCGAAGCATCTAACGGTACGACTATGCCGGGGGTAAATGTTATTATTAAGGGTACCAGTCTTGGTACACTTACTGATATAAATGGGAAATACTCATTAACAGTGCCTGACCAGAATTCTATTTTGGTTTTCTCTTTTATTGGGTATATCACTCTTGAACAACCTGTCTTGGGCAGAACAATTATAAATGTTGCCCTTTCAGCGACAACTCAGACGCTGGATGAGGTAATAGTAATTGGTTATGGTACTCAAAAGAAAAGTGATTTGACTGGTTCTGTGGTAAGGGTATCTATGGAGGAAAAGGCAACTCTGGCAAATGTAAACCTTTCGCAAGCTTTATCGGGAGCCACTGCAGGTGTGAATGTTCAGGGATCAGGTCTTGCAGGTAGTGAACCAAGCCTTTCAATCAGGGGACAAACCTCTCTTTCGGCCACTGACCAGCCGTTAATTGTTCTTGATGGGATTATCTATAACGGATCAATTTCAGATATTAATATCAGCGATGTGGAATCGATCGATATCCTTAAAGATGCCAGTGCTGCTGCAGTTTACGGATCGCGATCAGCAAATGGTGTAATGCTTATAACTACAAAAAAAGGGAAATCAGAAAAACCGGTTGTCTCATTTAACATGTACTATGGCTATCAGGATATGACTAATAATCCTATGAAGGTGATGAATGTCAATCAATATGCAGTAAGACTGGTTGACTATTATTATCAGCAGGATCTGTACACCTGGTATAAAACAAAACCAACAAGTGCCACAGGAAAACCGGTCAGGCCGGATATTACAAATCCCACTATTGTAGCTGCACGTTTGAGAACCCAGGAAGAGAGAGATAATTACCTGGCCGGAAATGAAATTAACTGGGTTGATGAAGTTATGCAATTGGCTCCGATTCAAAATTACAACCTTAGCTTATCGGGAAAAAGCGATAGGAGCAGTTATTTTGTGTCAGGTTCGTACACTAATGAGAAAGGGATACTTCTGAATGATAAGTTCTCAAGGCTTACCCTTCATAGTAATATCGAGAGCAAAGTGACTGACTGGTTTACATTAGGACTTATCACTTCTTATTCATATCGTGATTATTCAGGTCTGCAAGCCAGCCTGGGCGACGCAAGAGCCTGCAGCCCTCTGGCAAATAACAAAATAGGCTTGCCAGCATGGGATATGTACCTTACCGGTGAAGCTTATATGCCCTATCCTCTTAATAATTTACATATTGCTAATTCTGATATCCGCAATAACCTGTTTATTGTAGGTAGTGGTAAGATAACTGTACCATGGATTAAAGGTTTGACTTATGAATTTAATTACTCAAACACTTATTCAAACAGGAATAATAACACCTTCTGGCCGGTTACAGTACCTGACGGTTCCGGTAACAAGGGGCAGGGCAGGAAAGATCCTTCTGAAGAGAGAAACTGGATCATTAACAATATAGTAACTTACCTGAGAACTTTCGGTGATCACCAGGTCAATGCCACTTTACTATACAGCCGTGAAAGCAGGAATGCAAACAGCTCGAGATTAAATGCAACGGGTTTTGACAATCCTGTTTTAGGGTATAACAATATGGGTCTTGGCACTGTTGTCACAGTATCTTCTAATGCATGGGAAGAGAATAGTCTTTCCTACATGGCTCGTTTTAATTATACATTTAAAAACCGTTATCTGTTAACAGCAACAATCCGCAGAGATGGCTTCTCTGGATTTGGACCAAACTCAAAATTTGCTAATTTCCCCTCCGTATCACTTGGCTGGGTACTTTCTGAAGAATCGTTCATGAAGGATCTTAACTGGCTCTATCTGAAGCTGAGAACATCCTACGGTGAAAATGGTAACCAGGGAATCGGACGTTATTCAAGCTTTTCAAGGATGACGGCTGATGCTTATGTTTATGGTGCTACAACGGCAATTGCTGTTTACCCGAGTACTCTGGGAAATGCTGATCTTGCCTGGGAAAAAACAGCTTCACTTAACGTCGGAGTTGACTTTGGTTTTTTCAACAGGAGAATTTCAGGTTCATTAGACTTGTATCAGGCTAAAACTACCGATGTACTGGTCAGCAGAGCACTTCCCCCCACCACAGGGTACCCCAGCGTCTGGACGAATATCGGTGCGATCGACAACAAAGGTATTGAGCTGGAATTAACAACTATTAATCTCGATGGCCTCCTAAGTTGGAAAACCAATTTCGTCTTTTCCCTTAACAGAGATAAGATCAGCAAGCTTTATGGTAACGAAAATGACAAAGATGTGGGAAACTCATGGTTTGTAGGAGAGCCTATCAGCGCCATATATGATTATGAAATGGCAGGAGGGCTATGGACCGAAGCTGAACTATACGCCGGTCAGACTTATAATAACTGGTATCCTGGGCAGTTCAAGTATGTTGATCAGAACGGAGATGGTGTTATTGAACCAAATAATGACAGGAAAATTGTCGGTTACAGAACTCCAAGCTTCCGGTTCAGTATAAATAATACCTTTAACTATAAGAATTTTACCTTTTCGTTCTTCTTAAACTCAGTACAGGGGGGCAAGAATTTCTATATAATGGATAATGCCGGAGTTACCAATGTCGCATGGCGTTCAGATGATGTATTAAGAATAAATGCTTCGGCTGTCCGTCCTTACTGGACTCCTGATAACGGAGTTGATAATGCTACAGGTGTGTATAATTCTCCTGCTGTTACCAGTGGTATTTATGAAAGCAGAAGCTTCGTGAGATTACAGGATATATCACTTTCATACAAATTTGGTCCCAGTTTACTTAAGCAATTAAAACTGGAAGCGTTCCAATTCTATGTATCCGCTAAAAATCCATATATATGGACAAAATTCTCAGGATGGGATCCGGAAGTTGTAGGATGGAATGCGTCTGATGGTAATACCAATACCAATACGCCCCTTATGAGAAACATAACCGCTGGTTTCAGAGTTACATTCTAAATTGTTTTATTAAAATTTAAAGATAAAGAATTATGAAACCTAAAAATTATAATACAATGAAAGAATATTTATATCTTATTAGTAGGAAATGCTTATTATATGCAGGAATACTCCTGTTGGTCTTTCCCTCATGTAATGAAGATGTTCTTGATGAAACCCCTCTCGATTTTCTTGCTCCTGAGAACGCCTATAACACCCTCGCAGGGATAAAGCAGGGAATAACCGGATTACATTTTTCGGTTCGCCAGAGGTGGTTTTATGGAACCGACCAGGATGCCGGAGCTATTATAAAAGGTCTGGGTAGTGATATAGCTTACCATGGAGAGGACCCTAACAGTACTCGATTTATGTGCAATTATGTAAATTATGTAACCTCTGAAAACACATATCTCCGGAATTTCTGGACATGGAATTACGAACTCATTCAAAGGTCTAATGTTCTGATTGAGGGTATCAACAGTGCAGATCCTACAATCTGGACAAGTGAAGCCCAGAAGAACGCATATCTGGCTGAAGCTATGTTCTTCAGGGCATTTGCATATCGTATCCTGGTTTCAACTTATGGTGATGTACCCCTTGTAACTGAAGTTATCAGATCTGCAAAAACTGACTTTGTCAGAACCCCGAAAGCCGAAGTCTATAAACAGATGGAAGATGATCTGATTTTTGGTACAACAAAGTTGCCTGCTCCGCGTGCAGAAGAGGCTCCCGGCAGGATCACTCAGGGAGCAGCCTGGCATATGCTTAGTGAACTTTATCTCACAGAAAGTAAATATCAACCGGCTGTGGATGCAGCTACTGAAGTAATTGAAGGGTACAATTATGCTTTGATGACCAGCCGTTTCGGCGACAGGCAAAATGTTGTATTCGGTGCCGGGGATCCATATTATGATCTTTTTGCTTACGGAAACCAAAGTCTGGCAATAAATACCGAATCAATCTGGGTAATACAGGTTGAACCCCTTATTACAGGGGGAGGATCTGTTGAAGGTAACAGAACTTTTGGGCCTGCTTATTTCAGAATAGGGAACACTCCTGATGGAAAAGTAGCGTTCAGAGGTGAACTTGTTGCCGGTAAGTACACAGGGTATTCTGATACATTGGGCCGTCCTGTATCCTGGGTACATCCTACCAATTATGCTGCTTATGATATATGGAGAAGCGACTGGAATAATGATATCCGTAATACAAAGTATAATATTAAGAGGGATTTTTATTACGACAACCCGGCTTCGACTTTTAATAAGAAGAAAATTAACTTAAAAGTCGATTATGCCGCACATTATGCTGCTGGTACAAGGGATGCCATGAGGGATTCCACACAATATATTTATCCCTATTGGATGAAGTTTGCTGACCCGTGTCACTACTTTACAGATCCAGCCCGATCCGGAGGAGGTAATGATAATAAAGACCGTTATGCGATCAGGCTGGCTGAGACAATTCTGCTACGTGCCGAAGCCTACGTGGGATTGGGAAGAACCGACCTTGCGGCAAATGACATAAACCTGATCCGAAACAGGGCAAATGCCACTCCTGTTGCTTCGGCAGACGTTGATCTGGATTATATCCTGGATGAACGTGCCAGGGAACTTTATGGTGAAGAGTGGAGACACATTACCCTGCGCCGTATGGGCAAACTTGTGGAAAGAGTAAGACTTTATAACAATAACCCTAAAAATCCTGGTTTGAATATTCAGGATTATCATGCTTTGTGGCCGATCCCTCAATCACAGATTGATTTAAATATTGGTGCTGATTTCCCGCAGAATCCGGGTTATCCGACAAACAAATAATAATCTGTCAGAATTACTTTTAAGCATTATTAATGCATCTTTTAAAATCAGTGGACACCTTTGTCCACTGATTTTTTTATTGCCTCGCACATTGCTATAATATTTTGAGGTGGCACATCGGACTGAATATTATGAACTGCAGCAAAGACAAATCCACCTCCCGGAGCCAGAGCATCAATGTTTTTAATGACATCAGCCTTTACTTCATCAACTGTTCCCTGGGCTAGGATTCTCTGTGTATCTACACCTCCGCCCCAAAAAACTATATCATTTCCAAAATCCTTTTTAAGCTGGTAAGGTCCCATCCCGACTGCATTAATGTGAACCGGATTAAGAATATCAATGCCCATCTCAATAAAATCAGGTATTAAAGGTCGGACATTACCGCACGAGTGGAACATGATCTTTGCTATCGGTGCAGATTGTTTCATTGCACTTATTATTCTTGAAATGTGAGGCTTATAAAATAACCTGAAATGTCCGGGATCAATTAACTGTGAATCCTGTGTTCCGTAATCATCAGCTTCCGCTATGACATCAACAACATCTCCCAACTCTGACAGGGCCATTTTCCAGAATTCTATTTTAAGGTCGGCAATCTTACCAACAAGAGAATCCGAGAATTCCGGGTAAAGGAACGGATCAATCAAAGCACTGGTCATCCCACGGAATCTCTGATGCATCTCAAAAACTCCTGCACACAAGCCTTTCAGCATAACAATTTTACCTTGTTCCTTAAATCGGATGGCTTTTTCACGCAAGCCCCGTATCCTTTCCCTGTCTGATGCTTTTGGCCAGATATATCCATAAATCTCCTTTACATTTGGCAGAATATTTTCCATCGGATGTTTCACCAGGGAAAACCAATACCCATTTATTTTTGGAAAGTGGTGTGTAAAACCCCATTCATCATAGTATTCCCAAATATCACCTTTATCAGTAAGTTTATTATAAACATCCCAGTTATGGCTTGTCAGTGGGAATAATCCGCGTGTGTCAACTTCAAGTCTATCAAGGACATCTTCAGATGGGATTACAATTTGCTGTACTGCATCTGACCAGTTTGGTTCTTCCGGATTTTTGCCTAAGAATGTACATAATTTCTGATAAGCTCCATTTGAAATTCCCGTCCAGGTCGTACCAGCCAGATCGAAAGGTACCTTATCAGGCTCCTTATGGTTGAGTGCAGCCAATATTCTTTCCCTGCTATTCATCTGTAAAATTTTAAATATTGATTGTTTTGATTTTTGGAACAAGCAAGTGGATTAAAAGAAGGGCCAACAGGTAACCGGATCCTGCGACAGCAAAGGGAACGGTATAGCCATCAACTCCTGTATTCTGAAGGATCTTTCCTACACCAAATGAAACAATTGCTCCACCAACTGCTCCTGAAAAACCACCAAACCCGGCAATAGTTGCAGTTGCCTTTTTGGGGAAGATATCTGACATCAGGCTAAAAATATTTGCCGACCAACCGCAATGTCCACCTGCTGCTAAAGCTATCAAACCAACAGCTATCCATAAATCATTGGTGTGTGGAACAAGAATAACAGGAACGGCAAATAATCCGCAAGCCAGCATACCAAGTTTTCGACCCTTATTTATTCCAAAACCCATCTTCAGGAGCCTGGATGATAACCACCCCAGAAATATTCCTATCACCCATGAAATCAAATAAATAGCAAAAAATGGCAAACCGATGTCTTTCAGATTAACTTCATATTTTTCGTTAAGGAATTTGGCTCCCCAGAAAAGGTAGAACCACCAGATAGGATCAGCCATAAATTTCCCGATGGCAATAGCCCAGGTAACCCGATGAGGTAAAATATCTTTCCATTTTACTTTTTCAATACTGTTTTCCTTTTCACTGTCACTATTGATATATTCCAATTCGGATTTTGACACTCTGGAATGTACCCCAGGTTGTCTGAAATACCTGAGCCAAATGAGAATCCATGCCAGGGAAATCGGGAAAGTCCAGAGGAAACCTGCTTTCCAGCTATCAAAAGAAAGCACCAATGCCGGAATTATAAGTGGTGAGAGAATAGTCCCCATATTTGAGCCCCCATTAAAAATTCCGACAGCAAGTGCTCTCTCTTTTTTGGGAAACCATTCTGCTACTACTTTAATTGCAGCAGGGAAATTACCCGACTGACCGATAGCCAGTGTAAACCGCACTATGGCAAATCCCACCCAGGTTCTTGCGAAAGTATGAGCTAAAGTGGCAAGGCTCCAGATTCCTATTGCGACAATATAACCTTTTCGGGTACCAATCCTGTCGATTATTGTTCCCATTACCAGAAAGCAAATGGCATAAGCGACCATGAATGCACTGTTGATCATCCCGTACTGTTCCTCATTCCACCCTATTTCCTTTTGCAGATGCGGCGCCATAATACCAAGGGCTGACCTGTCGATATAAAGAATGGTAGTTGCAACAAACAACAGGCTTAAAATTACCCATCGGAAATTTGTTTCCGGTTTTTCAGTCATATAACTAGCTCAAACCCGCCAATACACCCCTAAAATATCCGATTGATTCAGCAATACCTGGCAATGGATCGGCCATGTCCTTTCCATATTCAAGACTGCATGTTCCGTTATATTTTATATCGTGCAATGTTTTGAAAAACTTCGGAAAATCAATTATTCCACGGCCTGCTTCGACACACCAGCCTTCTTTTTCGGGTTTATCGACATCCCAGACATGGAAATCGAAAATTCGCTCTTTATATTTAATAACTGTTTCAATAGGATCTAGCCCCAGGCGGACTGTATGAGCAATATCGAGGCAGAAACCGATTCGTGAATCGAGGTTTTTAATATCTTTCCAGATATCTTCGGCACTTGGATAAATAGGCAAATCAGGGCCGTGATTATGAATAGCCACACGAAAATTATATTCCTTCACTTTCTTCTCAACATAGGGCAATAATTGGGAATCAGGCACTCCAACCAAAATACTTACTCCTACCATTTTGGCATAGGCAAAAGCCTGGTCGACTGATGCTTCGGTTTTCATATAAATAGGCCCGACTCCATATGGCTCAACCCCGAACGATTTCATTTTGGCCAATGTCTGATCGATAGTTTCCTGAGTGCTGTTGAGAGGAAGATGAAAATCTTTAACTCCAAGCAAGGATACGCCGACTCTCTTCATCATTGCTAATGATTTGTCGAGATCGAATTTTGCAAACGTATATCCTGCAACTGCAAGTTTAAAAGTATCTGTAGGTGCAGGATATTCAGAGATAAGAGAATCTGATGCAAATACCGGTAATCCCGATGCAATTACACCTGTTCCGGCAGTTTTTATAAAAGTGCGTCTCGTGAATTTCATGATGGTTGTCTCGTTAGAAATTAATTTTGCTAATTGCTATTTGTTATTCGTTATTCATGTGACTCTCTTAATACCAGTCATGGAACAAAAAAATCGTCAGAATTTAAAATATTTCTCGCGGATAGGAATGTTTAATAAGGCCGAAGCTGCATTATCATTGGCAATTTCTTCAGTTTCAGGATTCCAGGTAAGGCTGGATCCGGTTTTTATTGAAATTAATCCCAGCTGACACATCGATATAGTGCGATGAGCCGTCTCCAATGGTTCAATGGTTTGCTTTCTGTTTTTTATGGCCAACAGGAAATCCTCCTTATCGGAAAGCAGATCTTTAAATGAAATATCACCTGGACCAATTTGTGAATCAAGGATATGTTGTGAACTTGCAGTAAGCTTATCGCTATATTCTACCTCAATCCATCCTTCGGTTCCTTCGAAACGGACATAGGGACGCTCAATTTTGAAGAATACCTCTACACCGTTAGCATATCGGTATTTAATTTCAAACTTATTAAGTGTATTCCATAATCCCTTGTCAAATTCGCCAGTACCTTCAATACTTAGCGGTCCTGTATATTCTGTGTTGTTACCCCACTGAACTATACCCATAAGGTGAGCCCCCCAGTTTGATATCATGCCATTACAGTAGGTATCTACCCGCATCCATCCCGGACGA
>JBGOZX010000066.1:0-21889 GCA_041480425.1 Bacteroidia bacterium | reverse complement strand
TATAATTCAGAAAACGATATGATCATACCTGTAATACTTGGAATTCACGAAGATATGTTGAATCGGATTAACAACGGAAACTAAATCATGGGGAATTTTGCAAAATGGATAGGGGGAGGCCTTGGCTTTGTTATGGGAGGTCCCCTCGGAGCTGTTTTAGGATTCCTGGCAGGTTCGATGGTCGACAATACTACTGTCCGCACATCAACATATACAACTTCAGCTGACAGAACAACACCAGGCGCCTTTGGGATGAGCCTGCTGGTACTGGTTGCAGCCGTGATGAAAGCTGATGGTAAGGTAGTAAAAGCTGAACTTGACTATGTGAAGCAGTTTTTTGTCAGGCAGTTCGGACAATCGACTGCCCGCGAAGCCCTTATGATGCTTAGAGATATTCTGAAACAGGATATTCCTGTTAAGGATGTTTGTGTGCAGATCAGCAAAAACATGGATTATTCATCGCGTCTGCAGCTTTTACACCTTCTGTTCAACATCTCTGTTGCCGATACCTTAATTCACCCTTCTGAAATTGAAGCCATTGAAAAAATGTCCGGATATCTAGGAATAACTTCATCCGATTTTTTTTCAATCAGGAATATGTTCGTTCCGGAAACAGATTCTTCATATAAGATTCTTGAAATTGATCGTTCTGCTTCAAACGAGGAGGTCAAAAAAGCCTACAGAAGAATGGCAATGAAATATCACCCGGATAAAGTGAGCCATCTTGGGGACAAATTCAGAAAAACTGCAGACGAAAAATTTAAAAAGGTAAACGAGGCCTATGAGAAGATTAAAAAAGAGAGAAATATTATCTGATTACTATACTTTAAAAAAAATATGCCGATTCAAACCTTCTTTTAAATACAAGGATTAAATTTGCACACTAAAGCAACAAAAAATGATTTTAAAAGATATTTTAGCAATTTCAGGTGAAAAAGGCCTGTTCAAATTTATTGCCCAGGGGAAAAATGCAATAATTGTTGAGCATCTGGAGACAGGAAAAAGAAGCAGTGCATTCAGCTCAGCCAAAGTAAGTTCACTCGTGGATATTTCAATCTTTACTGAAAATGAGGATTTGGCTCTTGGCAAAGTATTCGATAGGATTTTTGAGAAGGAAACAGGTGGCCCGGCAATTGACTCAAAAGCCGGCGTAAATGAACTGAAAAAGTATTTTGAGGAGGTTATTCCCGAATATTCCAAGGATAAAGTATACGTCAGCGACATAAAAAAACTGATACAATGGTATAACATCCTTCAGAAAAAGGATCTTCTTGTGAAGGAAGAGCCTGAAACTCCTGCTGAACTTGAAAAAGCTCCTGTTGCAGAAAAGAAAAAGAAAAAAGCTGCTCCTAAGTCAAAAGAAGAATAAAAAGGGGATTAAAATAAGAGAGCTATGAATTTTGGTGGTAATGAGGTGGTCTATGATTATTCCGCTTCACAGATAATTATTGTTCCTGTTCCCTATGATGAAACAAGTACCTGGATTAGAGGTGCTGACAAAGGACCCGGAGCAATACTGGATGCATCTGTCAACCTGGAGTTTTTTGATGTTGAGACTAACACCGCGGCTCACTTAAAAGGGATTCATACAATAGAACCGGTAACAGAAAAGAGATCTCCGGAAGCCCTGGTTAATGCTGTATATCAAAAGATGTTATCTCTTTTATCCGATAAAAAGTTCCCGGTGATAATCGGAGGCAACCATACTGTAAGTATCGGATCTGTCAAAGCCTTTGCAGAACACTATAAATATATGTCAGTTCTTCAGCTCGATGCCCATACGGATCTGAGGCAGAAATATGAAGGTTCTGTTTACAATCATGCTTGCGCCATGGCAAGAGTCCGTGAGTTTGCCCCGGTAATTCAGGTTGGTATCAGAAGTATGTCGGCTGAAGAAATGGAATATGTTGACTGTGAGAGCATCTTTTATGCACATGAACTGTATTACAATAAGAATCTGTATGCACAAGCAGCAGATAAACTTATGGAGAATGTCTACATTACCATCGACCTGGATGTTTTTGATCCTTCATTAATACCTTCCACGGGAACTCCTGAACCAGGAGGTCCGGAATATTTTGAGCTTCTACATTTTCTAAGGGATGTGATAAAAAAGAAAAATGTAGTCGGTTTTGACATTGTCGAACTTTGTCCGTCACCTTTAAATAAAGCTCCTGATTTTATAGCTGCCAAAATTATCTACCAGCTTCTTAGCTATATATTTGCAAAATAGGTTTCCTTATCTCTCTTCAGACTGGATTTAGCTGGGGCTGTTAATCTTCTTTCTTTGCCTCTCCCCAGATAACATTCATCTCATCAAGGCTCATATCATGAAGTGAAATTCCTTTTGTAAGTGTCTCTTTCTCAAGATAATTAAAGCGTTTTATAAATTTTCTGTTGGTTTTCTCCAGTGCCGCTTCAGGATCAATTCCGTACAGACGCGAAGCATTTATTATTGAAAAAAGAACGTCTCCAAGCTCCGATTCAATAGTCTCGGTATTATGATTTTTAATCTCTTCCTTTAGCTCTGAGATCTCCTCAACTACTTTATCCCAGATCTGCTCGCGTTCTTCCCAATCGAATCCTACACCCCTCACTTTTTCCTGTATCCTGTTTGCTTTTACAAGTGCCGGAAGGGATGAAGGGACCCCGGATAACACAGGCTTATGGCCTGAATTCTCTTTTATTTTTAGTTGTTCCCAGTTCTCTTCAACTTCCGAGGGTCCGGATACCTTAACATCTCCAAATACATGCGGGTGCCGGTAGATGAGCTTGTTATTAATCCCTTCCAGAACATCGGCCATGGAGAATAACTCTTTTTCAGAACCTATCCTGGCGTAGAAGACAATATGAAGCATAAGATCGCCAAGTTCATTTTTTATTCCGTCATCATTACCGGAAAAAATCGCATCAGAAAGTTCATATGTCTCTTCGATGGTAAGTTTCCGCAGGCTTTCGTTAGTCTGTTTCATGTCCCAGGGACATTTTACTCTGAGCTCATCAATAATATTAAGGAGTTTTTTTAACTCTTCACAGCTTCTTTCTTTATCGGTCATTTGTAACATGTATTAAAACAAGCGGTTTGGAGGTGCTGCCTTGTTGGTCAGATCAACCCTGACAACGGAACCCACTGTCAGACTGAGCAGCTCCGACACATTGGCCCCATTGATTGAAATTTCAAGCAGATCGAGTGAATTAAACATTGCAAGCAATTCACCGACAGGCACATCACCGTATTTTAGAGATATATGTTCTGTGTAATTTTTATTACTCTGAATCAGAATCCGGTAGCCCTTATTTTCAAAGACACGGTAAAACACCTCCCTCGTAATATTGGATATGGCGTTCCCGTACGAGTCTATAAAGATTATACTTCCAATAATAACCTCTTTGTCAATTGTAGCTCTGAGGGGAACTCTTTCACTTATACTCTTTAAAGGTTTTCCCAGGAGAGCCGGTTTTTTTCCTGCAAACAGATCAGCAGCAGCTTTTGCAAATATTTCAAGCTCATCACCTGTCCCATCATGATCGATTTTAATAATTTCATCAGGCTCAGAATTAAGAATCAGGTTGAAAATCCCGTTGTCAGTCCCTATGAAAAAATGATCCCTGGCCCTGACAACTAAATAATCTTCACCTTTATGCGCCTCGGAATGGACACAAATTATATGAATTGATCCTTTAGGGTAATTATTGAATGTGTTCCTGATCACGAACGATGCATGAGAAATATTAAAAGGGGGTATGCTGCCGGCATTATCAATTACAGGAGCCTCAGGACATAGGCTGCATAGTTTACCTTTTATGATTCCGTTGTAGATATCATCAGGCTTCCATTCAGTTGTTAATGTAATTACCGGCATTGGGAAAAAACTTAAGACAAAGATAATCTTCTAAAGAAAAATAAGCTTACTTTGTAGTGTTCAATGAATCTTTTTTTTTAAACTATTAATCTGGTTTATAGTTAATATTTTCAGGTTAAGACAGGTAACCAACTTTTGTAGGATTTAATGACAGAGATAATAATATTTCTTGAGGATATTGATCCTGTAATCTTCTTCGGCGCAAATAATTCCCTGCTTGATAAAATCCGAAGTTTTTTTCCTAAAATAAAGATCATTGCCAGAGGCAATGAAATAAAATGCATGGGCGAGGAGGGAGAGATCACCCTTTTTGCAGAAAAATTTAATGATATTGTTGAGTACTATCAGAAATATCACCGGCTCGATGAACAGGATATCGAAAAATACCTTTTCGATGCTGAGCACATGAAGACAGCTTCAAGCGGGGATTTTGAACAGGTTATTGTTTTTGGTACTAGCGGAAAACCTGTCAGGGCCCGGACCGTGAACCAGTTACTGCTGGTCAATGATTACAGAACAAACGACCTGATCATTGCAGAAGGACCTGCAGGAACAGGGAAAACCTATACTTCTATTGCACTGGCAGTGAGAGCATTAAAAGAAAGGGAGGTTAAGAAAATTATACTCACCCGTCCTGCTGTGGAAGCTGGTGAAAGGCTCGGTTTCCTGCCTGGCGACATGAAAGAGAAACTTGACCCTTACCTTCAGCCATTGTACGATGCCCTTCATGATATGCTTCCATTTAAAAAGCTGGAGACATGGCTTGAAGATGGAACAGTTCAGATTGCACCACTTGCCTTTATGAGAGGCAGAACCCTGGAAAATGCTTTTGTTATTCTCGATGAGGCTCAGAATGCGACAATCAGCCAGCTTAAGATGTTCCTTACAAGGATGGGGGTAAGTTCCAAATTCATCATGACCGGCGATACTACACAGATAGATCTCCCCCGGAAGAACGAGTCCGGTCTCCTTCAGGCAATGCGCATACTGGCTAATATTGAAGGTATTTCAATTATTAAATTTGACGAGCGTGATATTGTCCGACACAAACTTGTAAAGAGAATTGTACGGGCTTATGAGCAGGAAGAAAATGAATCACCTAAACTAAATAACTAATTTATGATAAAATAAGACCGGGGGAAAAAAGTTTAATATTTCAACTTTTCAACCTTCAACCTTTAAACTTATATTATGGCTAAAACAATTTTAAGTTCCAATTACGATTTCCCTGGTCAGAAAGGTATTTATAAGGGAAAAGTCAGAGATGTTTATAATATTAACAACAACTATCTCCTGATGATAGTATCGGACCGTATATCTGCCTTTGATGTTGTTCTTCCAAAAGGCATACCGTATAAAGGGCAGGTTCTCAATCAGATAGCATCAAAGTTTCTCGATGCAACAAGCGATATCGTCCCGAACTGGAAAATTGCAACACCTGATCCAACTGTAACCATTGGTCATAAATGTGATCCATATCCAGTCGAAATGATTGTAAGAGCTTATCTTACAGGCAGTTCATGGCGGTCATATAAAGCCGGAGCCAGAGAAATTTGCGGCATCCCGATACCAGACGGTATGAAGGAACATCAGTGCTTCCCTGTACCCATGATTACTCCAACTACAAAAGCGGAGCAGGGTCGTCATGATGAAGATTTATCACGTTTAGAGATTATCAGCAAGGGTCTCATTCCTGAAGACGAGTATAACCTTATTGAAAAATATACGATGGACGTCTTTCGGAGAGGTTCAGAGATAGCTGCAGAACATGGTCTGATTCTTGTTGATACCAAATATGAATTTGGCAAAAAAGATGGGAAAATATATCTTATCGATGAAATTAACACTCCCGATTCTTCGCGCTATTTTTATGCAGATGAGTACCAGGAGCGGTTTGATAAAGGTCTTCCGCAGAAGCAATTATCAAAAGAGTTCGTAAGGGAATGGCTCATGGAAAACGGATTTCAGGGAAAAGAGGGACAAAAGATCCCGGATATGACAGATGAGTTTGTTAATGAAGTATCTGAAAGATATATAGAACTTTATGAAAAAATAACCGGAGAAAAGTTTGTAAGGGCAGATATAACAAATGTCCAGGAAAGAATTGAGAAAAACTGCAGAGTTTTCCTGAAGACATTATAACCTTTACCGATATTGTTTATAATTGATATAAGCGGTTTTCCGGATATTTGAAAAACGAAATGCAAATAGTTGTTACCTTAGTCACCGTTAAAGTTAAGTACCAGTAATGATAAATAAATTAAAGTCCTTCAGGCTTTTGTGTCCGGTAATGATTTTATTGATTTTCAACAATTATACCTGGTCCCAGGTTGCAGTTGAAAGATCAGGAGATAAAGTTGTCATTTCCGGTATTCCATATTATATTCATCTGGTAAAAAAAGGTGAAACAGCTTATTCTATATCCAGAGCATACAATATTACGGTTGAAGAACTTACCAGGGAGAATCCTCAAACAGTATATGGAGTGAAGGAAGGTCAGAGTCTCAGGATTCCAGTAAGACTTGTTTCCGCGTCGACCACGTCTCAACCACCCCTGCTTCAGCAAACAAAACGTGATGAAAGCAAATTTATTTATCATAAACTCCAGCCAGGCGAAACAATTTATTATTTATCAAAGACATATGGCGTGTCTGAGAACGAGATTATTCAGAGTAATCCGGGTATTGACATTAATAAACTTCCGTTGGGTACTGAGATAGCTGTACCCCGGAAAGAGTTTATGAACGAAAAGCAAAAATTTGTTGATCAGGATACAAAAAGTAACTACCACAAAGTTGTTAAAGGAGAGACTCTAGCTTCAATTGCTGATAAGTACGGAATTTCGGTAAGGGAATTGAGAAGAGAAAACAGGAATATCCGGTTCCCGCAGGTGGGAGATTATATCAGTATACCTGGCATGAAACAGGTAGTCGTTCAGGTTGTTGAACCTATAAATATCGATACGGTGGTGGTTGTTTCAGCGGAACCGGTAATTATGTTGGAAAGACCTTCAGAATATACTCAGGTAAACAACCTTAAAGGTTCTCTTGATATTGCAGTTCTGCTTCCCTTTTACCTCAGTGAAAATGCCCAAAGAACTGAAATTGATTCTTCTAAATCAGTAAAAGGGAAAAAGATTAATAAAGTAATAAACCGGACAGAAGATTGGATCCATCCCAGGAGCCTTGGATTTGTTGAAATGTATGAAGGAATTTTACTTGCAGCAGATACGTTACGTTCGCTTGGTTTGGATATAGGTCTTCATGTGTTTGATATTAAAAGCGATACAGTTGAAATAACCAGACTCATCAGTTCAGGCAAACTTGATAACATGGATTTAATAATTGGGCCTGTCCACTCCAGAAATCTTTCTATACTTGCATCTTATGCAGGAATTCGGGGGATTCCCGTTGTTTCACCGGTACAACTTGTAAATAACTCGGCACTGATTAATAACCCCACGCTTTTTATGGCAAGTTCAACTCTTGAAGTTTCTCAAAATGCCCTTGCCAGAAAAATGAGTGAGTACTATAATAGTAATTTTGTATTATATCATACCGATTCTACCGGGAAAGATCAGGATGTGAGAAGATTCAAAAACATGATATTGACCGAGCTGAATTATAAACTGCCATACGAAGAGATAAAGTTTAAGGAGTTGGTTTTCTACAGCAGGTCGGTATTTGGGAATGATTCAATAAACCGCCTGGAGCATGCACTCTCAGAAAAAAACGGCAATGTTGTCATTATAGCTTCTGAAGATCCCCCTGTTATGAGCGAAACATTAACTGATGTCCATACTCTTTCAAGAAAATTTAATATAAAGGTATTCGGATATCCTGACATGAGAAACCTCCCTAATTTTGATCCGAAATACTTATTCGATCTGGGCCTTATGGTCTATTCTCCCCACTGGATCGATTATTCAAAACAGGATGTAAAACAGTTCAATACTGATTTCCGGAAGAAATTCTTTACTGAACCCTCGGAAATAAGTTTTGCCTGGCAAGGTTATGATATTGCATATTTCTTTATAAGCGGATTAGCAATACATGGGAAGGAATTTATTTTACATCCTGAAATTCATAATCCTGATCTCTTACAAACAGAATATGACTTCAGACGAAAAACAATGGCTGACGGTTTTGAAAACCAGAAACTCTTTCTCATCAGATATACAAACGATTACGATGTAACACTGGTCAATGAAGAGGAACTTGTTCCTGCCAGGTAAACGGTAAATACTTTTTGTTTAGCTTTTCATGGAAAAGCAATTGTTAACAAAAATTAACAAAAGGGAATATTAACCCATTCATATTTGTCTATAAGAAGTATGATCAAAGAATCGTACAAGCAAAAAAATGAAAATGAACTGGTAACCGCGTCTCTGAGTGGTGATAAACAGGCATTTGGAGAGATTATGAAGCGATATCAGGGCATGGTGGCACGGACGGTTAAAGGTATGCTTGGCGATTCTGTTTTTGCAGAGGACATTGGACAAGAGGTATTTATAAAACTTTTCTATTCATTGTCAGAATTCAGGGGAGAGGCAAAACTGTCAACATACATTCAGAAGATTGCAGTCAACCTTACACTGAACGAGATTAAAAGAAGGAAAAGATTCTTTTCGATGTTCTCACAAAAAGGGAATAATGAAATGTATGAATTTGAAGTTGCTGATCATGATACTGAGGGGAAAAAAGATGCATCAGATATTGTAAATAAAGCATTAATGAGTATGGATCCCAAGTTTCGGATAATAGTAGCGATGAGAATGCTGCAGGGTTATTCAACAAAAGAGACTGCAGAAATCCTTGATTTGCCACTCGGAACAGTTCTTTCAAGGTTATCAAGAGCGCAGGAACAGTTAAAAAATATTTTGGAAAAACTATAATTGCCATGAAAGCATCAGAGTTTAAAGATTTATTAATCAGATCCCTTGATAAGGATGCTGATCCGGAGGAAACTCCCCGGAAAATAAAAGATGCTGGTGTCATTTTCGAATTCAGTGAAGGATTTCGCGACAAAGTACTCGACAAAATTTATTCTTCAGGATCCGCAGTTGTCCGGGAAGTTGAGTTTGTAAAAAACCTGAATTTTGTTTTTTACCGCATTGCTCTTACCGGAGTGGCTGCAATAGTTGTATTGCTTATCTCTATTTTTCTGATGGAAGGCTCTCTATCTTTTAATTCTTTCCTCGGCCTGGGCAATAGCTATGATGAAAGCATTGTATGTCTTTTAACAGGAAATTAACCGTTTTATGAAAGCAAAACCAATATTATTAGTAATAGTTACCCTGATCATCGGATTTGTACTGGGAATGCTTACATCAGCCCAGTTGCGTCTGCACAAACTTAAACCTGTCAGGGTATATTTCTCGGAAGAGCGATTCAGGGAGGGATTCTACAAAACCATTCAGCCCAACGAACAGCAAAAGGCTAAGATCGAACTTGTTCTGGATAAATATGCTAAAATCAACAGCGATCTTCAGAGCAACTTCAGAAAGGAGCTTGACACCAGCATGAAGGAATTCAGGAAAGAACTGGACTCGAATCTGACAAAAGAACAACTTGTCAGGTTAAAAGAGATGGATGAACGCCGCCAGGAAATGATCAGGCAGAACAGGGAGAAACGTAAAAATGACTCTATGAATCATAGAGATAGCAGATCGCCAATGCCTGATGGCCCTCCACCTCCTGGATTTCACGAACGCGATTCAACCAGGTTACCCAATACTAAATAACAGATAATCAAGCAGAATTGGCAAATCATCAGGGTTTGCCCCTAAAGAGATCAATAATGACTGATCTTCTGTAAAAATTACCATGAATTCTTCTTTCGATATTTCACTACTATTAATACTAAGCCTGTAAAAGTCAATTGCCTCCTTCTTTTTTCCTCTGCAAAGAGCCAGATGTCCTTTGTTAATATAATCATGTGCATTAAGTTTTTCTGATGATAACCGTTCATAATACTTTTCCGAATCATCAAACCTTCCCAGGGCGAAATAACAAAATGCTATAGGCCTTAGTATTTTTAGGTTACCAGGTTCGTTATATTCAACTCTGAAATAATACTTCAACGCCGCTTCATAATTTTTAAGATCAAGATAACAATGGGCGGTCATTATTGTAGTATGAACGTTTTCGGGTTCCTTTAGACCTGCCTGAAGATAATATTCCAGTGCTTCTTCGTGTTTCCCGAGCCGTCGCAGACATAATCCGATTTTCTTTAATGTCCATGCTTTCCTGTCAATTAATTCCGCTCTCCTGTAAAACCTGAGAGCCTCCTCATATTCTCCACCCTGCTGGTAACAATACCCTATTTTTTCATATAACTGGGAATCGGCAGGTTTTTCATTTACCTGTCTAATGAACAGTGCAAGCGCATCTTCATAGTAGTTCTTACTGAAAAAATAATCTGCCAGTCCGGCTTCAGATTCCGAGGCGTTGCATGTCATCCTGAAAAACTCTGAATTGTAGATATCAAGTTTCCCGGTAAAAAGATCTTCAAATTCTTTCCTGTAAGGTGATAGTTTGAAAAATCTGTATATGTCCTGAAGATACTGAGTCACACTTATACGAAAATTCTTATATGGGTCAGTAACTGCTTCATCATCATCAAGCTGTTGAAGGCCTTCAAGCTCCATACGGAACACCTTCAGCATCATTGTCTTCTGCGAAGAGGGGAGATATTTCAGGTTAAGAAGAAGAGAATACTTATCGGAATTACAGATATAAGGAGTCTTATATAAAGCTTCCGCAAGTTCATTCGTTCCCGGGCCAAGTACCTCATCCTTGAATATTTCATTAACCACCTCATGATCGGGGAAAAAAGGGACAAACCAGTTTTGAAAGTCCTTAAAGAAGTCAAAATGCTTCAGGTTGGCAAAAGCTGACATATAAACATCAGCTCCTTCCATTTGAAGCTTTGTCAACTCCTCCATAGTTTTGAATATCTCCTCCGAATCGCTGAACATCTCTGACCAATCGGGATTTTTCTCCTCATTTTTATCTTTTGACAGAATATTATCAAGGTCAAGTTTTTCCTCAATCCGCGGTTTAAGTTTTGCTACCTTAGGAAGTATCTCATCATGGAGCTTTTTACTCAGGTTTTCAGTTTCACGCGATCTTATAGTCTGCAAAACAATAATTCTGCAGTGCTCCCTGAACCCTCTATCTTTGCTCAACTTATTTATTCTTTCAGATATCTCGGGATAGAGCAAAATCCTTCCATTGTAATAATGGAGGTTCAGTATGAGTCCTGAGAGAGATCTACCCATAACATGTTCCTGATTGGCTTCATAAATATCCATAAGATGATGTAGCTTTTCAGTCTGCCATGTCCTCAGAGCACTTAACGTGATTGCACTTACAAAAATACTTGCTTCATGCCACCTGAATTTGCCCGAGTTCATAATTATGCTAACCAGGCTGTTCTCAGCCTCACCGTAATAGTCAGTTAACCATAAATGATTGAATATATTTTTAATAAGCTGTTTATGCTTCATGGTAATCTCTGACTCAGGATTAGGATTGATCTCGTTACTCAATTTTAACCATTCATCAAGCTCCGATTTAAACATCAGGTCATCAACAGTTTCCACTATTGTTTTACCGGTGAGTTTCTGCTCTTTTTCTGTCTGCTGCTTCACCCAGTAGGTATGCCATCCGGAATAATGTGACAATATGTCCTGTCTTACATGATCGGAAAGACCCAGAATGGATTGGATAAGCTTCAGATAAATCTTATTTCGTTCCGGATCATTAATCCCTTCAATGGTATAACTGAGCATATTCCTGTAAGTCATTACTATATTGTTATACTCGTCACGAAGATCACCCAAAGAAGATATGGAAATCATATCTTCCAGTATGTCAAGGCTTTGTTTGATTTTCTTTTCTGAAACAAGCCGGCAAAGTCGTTTATGTTGTTGTATTACTTTATTTGCATCCATCAGTAATCCTGCATGAAAATGATTCCTGAAAAATAATTATCCCATTGTTATAAGAGAATATATGCAACAATCAGGCCGTTAAATTTTTTCTGATGACGATATGGAATTTTAAGTACAAAATCAATTTACACCCCTTGGGGATGGGGTAAATAAATTGATTTTCAAGTGACTTGAGATACATTATTTATTGCTGCCAGTATTTCAGAAACTGTAGCCAAAGCTGACATAACCTTTCACCTCATTGAAATATCTTTCCCTGTTGCTAATCCCGTGCATAAGTCCGACCTTAAGAGGCCCGATTATTGACATATATCCAACTCCAACGCCATACCCCGCAAGAAAGGACCGGCTTTTGTCTGTTCCAATTTCGTGAGCTATAGCAAAATCTGTCATCAGGTTAATATGGATGTTTTCATATAATTGGATATCTGTATCAATCCCTATCCTGGCAAGTTTGTCGATTGCAATTTCGTTTGAATGGAAACCGGTCATTGGGATTGATTTAGTAGTGACAGACTCTATCCCACCCAGCAAATAATAATTGTTTGGCGAAGGAATAGAATCAGATTCGTAGGTAAAAAGAGCATCGCCGCTAAATGCAAATGATAACCTTCTGTTTGGCGAAAAATAAGATTTAATGTTTCCAAGGAATGTGTATGATCGTTTAAATAAAAAATCATCCGGGGAATCTTCTTTATAAGTTTTTTTGTAAAAAGAGTTCTGAACTATTCCGGAAAATAGTTTTGTTGTACTTAATAATAATTTAGCTATCATTCCCCTGTTTGGGAAATGTTTTGTGTCGAGGGTATTTACCTGGTTAATATAAGTCGCTGATAAATAGTTATATGATGCTTTTTTTAATTGATTAACTGAAATGTAATCAGGTATTAAATTAAGGTTCTCGAGATTTGCTGAAATACTCATCATATGGTTCAGACCAAGACTTTTGTTCAATGTCAGTCCTGTTCTTGAGCTTCTGCTGAATACCTGGCCAGTCTCGCCTCTTAATTTCATTATTGGCAACAGGGTATTATCAGCATAAAAATTTGCCGATAATCCAAATTTCTCATTTCGGTCGATAAACTGAAGGTAGCTGAATTTAAACCTGTAAAACTGACCTAAATATGAATCAAGATCGGTTAAAGATCTTGGAGTTAACAGGTTCTTAAAGGTCATTCTGAAAACTATTCCGGACCGGATTGAGTTGTCATAATGTACTCCTCCGAAGAGCATTACTTTTGGATTCTCAATACAATCTATAACCAGTATAAGAGAATCGTTACGGGGGACAATCCGGAATTTTACTTTCTCAAACCAGGCCTTGCCATAAAGAAGTTCAATTTTTTCAATTATAATATATTTATCAATTTTTTCACCGGGTTTAATATCGAGAGATCCAATTATCTGCTGATCTGAATTTATCTCATTGCCGGTTACTTCAATCCTGTCGAAAGAATAATATTGTTTATCCAGAATATTTTTAATTGGCTTTTGAGGACCTATACGGTTCAGAGAATCAGCAAGTTTCCTGAAATATTCTTTGTGTGGCAAAGCTGCCCTGTATCCTCTCTGTATAATCGAATCCACATTTGTAAATATGGTAGAAGAAAACCCTTTGAGTTCGGGTTCAATAAGTACATCAATCAGCTTTTTCTGCTGATTATAATCAATAACGCTATTTAAGAAACCTATTTGTTTCAGGATTCCAGAGACTGATTGTAACTCCTCTTCACGATAAGGGTGAAATCCGGTATAAGATCCGATAACAATATCAGCTCCCATATTTCTAACCTCGCTGACAGCTATGTTCCTTAAAATTCCACCGTCAATGAGTATTGCAGTATCAATCTTCAGAGGTGTGAAAATTGAGGGGACAGCCATGCTTGCCCTTATTGCATCAGGAAGGTATCCGGTTTTGAGTTCAACCTTTTTACCGGTTAAAATATCTGCACCCAGACACATGAATGGAATCGGGAGCATAGAAAAATTGCTTATATCTGCAGCAGGCCAGGCATAAAAGCTAAGCATATTTTCAACCTGTTGCCCGTTTATTAGTCCGGAAGGAAGTTTAACTTTTCTTGCTGAAACTGGCAGCGATATAATGCTGTTATCATAATGTTCCTTCTCATGAAATACAACCTTGTTTTCCGGGATTTTATTGGAAAGAATAAGTTCCCAATTAATTTTTTTCAATATTTTATGCAGGCTATCAGCAGTGTAACCGATTGAATACATCCCTCCGATAATACTTCCCATGCTGACACCGGTAATATAATCCGGTCGCAAGCCTGCCTCTTCCATCACTTTCAGTACGCCCACATGTGCCATTCCGAGTGAACCGCCACCGCTCAAAGCAAGGCCGATCTTTGGTCTTTTATCAGATGACTGGGCTTCAACAATATGATGAGGTAGTGAAAAGGTGAGGATGATAATAAAAATCTTTATAATGTTTTTCAGAAAGGTTCTCTTACTCCAATTAAATAATACAATCATAATGATTACGTAACGTTCTTTTTGACATTATGTCTAATAATAAGCAAGATAGTAAATTTGAGTAACTTTGCGAATTGAAAAATCAGAGTAACTTGAAAAAAGGATGGATGCCAGTCACAAAAAAGGAGGTTGACTCTCTTGGCTGGGAACAACCCGATGTGATTATTTTCAGCGGCGATGCCTACGTTGATCATCCCTCTTTTGGCCCTGCTGTAATCGGAAGGGTTATTGAAAATGAAGGATTCCGTGTTGCAATAGTTCCTCAACCTAATTGGAAAGATGATCTCAGGGATTTCCGGAAATTAGGAAGACCAAAATATTTCTTTGGTGTTACTGCAGGTAATATGGATTCAATGGTAAACCATTACACTGCAGCACGTCGTTTACGGTCGGATGATGCATATACCCCTGGTGGAAAAGCCGGCTTCAGACCCGATTATCCGACAATTGTTTATACAAAAATTCTTAAACAGATTTTTCCGGAGGTCCCTGTAGTTATAGGAGGTATCGAAGCTTCGATGCGCAGGCTTACTCATTACGACTACTGGAAGGATAAACTAGAACCTTCTATTCTTTTAACCAGTGGAGCCGATATGTTGATTTACGGAATGGGTGAACAACCTGTCAGAGAACTAATGAAACTACTCTGTAAAGGTATACCATTTTCTTCTCTTAAAACCATACCCCAGACTGCTATTTTGACAGGTAAAGAGACCCCGTTACCGCAGAGGAAAAAATGGAGAGATATTACACTAAATTCATTTGAGGACTGCCTGTCGGATAAAAATTCATTTGCAGCAAATTTTCTGTCCTTTGAGAAGGAATCAAACAGGATCGAAGCAGCAAGGCTTATTGAACCTACTGAAGATCATCTGGTTATTGTCAATCCTGCTTTTTTGCCGATGAGCGAAACCGAAGCTGATAGTTCTTTTGAGCTTCCTTACATGTATTTGCCTCATCCAAAGTACAATAATAAGGGACCAATCCCTGCTTATGAGATGATAAAGTTTTCGGTAAATATTCACAGAGGTTGTTTTGGAGGATGCAGCTTTTGTGCAATCGCTGCTCATCAGGGAAAACAAATCGTAAGCAGGTCGGAAGAATCGATTTTGAAAGAGATTGACATTATCTCACAATTGCCTGATTTTAAAGGTTATCTGACTGATCTTGGCGGACCTTCAGCGAATATGTATCAAATGAAGGGAAAGAAAATTGATATGTGCCAGAAATGCTCAAGGCCGTCATGTATATGGCCTTCGGTTTGCAGCAATCTTGATACAAACCACGAACTTCTTACCCGCCTTTATAAAAAAGTCAACAATATTGAAGGGATCAAAAAAGCCTTTATTGGTAGCGGGGTCAGATATGATCTTTTATTTCATGAATGGAATAAAAATTCAAGCAGGGCAGAGGAGGAATATCTTGAAGAACTTATAAGAAATCATGTTTCCGGAAGATTGAAGGTTGCTCCAGAACATACCTCACCTGAGGTGTTGAGGTTTATGCGCAAGGTTCCTTTTACATTATTCAAAAAACTTAAAAGAAGATTTGATGAGATCATCTTAAAGTATAATCTTAATTATGAGATCATTCCATATTTTATCTCATCACATCCGGGTTGTACCGGGAGAGATATGTCTAAGCTTGCTTCAGAAGTTAAGACCATGGGTATAAGACCTGAGCAGGTTCAGGATTTTACACCTACACCAATGACACTCTCGACTTTAATGTTTTATACCGGCATTGATCCATATACCGGCAGGAAGGTTTACGTTGCAAGGAAAATTGAAGAGAAACGGCGCCAGAAAGAGTTTTTTTTCTGGTATAAAAAGAAACCTGAACAAAGAAAACTGATAAAAAGTAAATAACAACCTCGCATATTCACAATTTATGACACCTATTACACAATACAAAGTTAATAACTTGTTTTGTTTTATTATATGTTTTCTTTGAAAATATTTGTACCTTTGTTGTACCTTATATATACGAGGTACAAATTTTAATGAAAAATGGCAATAAAAGTTACACTAAGGCAAAAGCCAATTTCAAAGAACAGGCAAACTCTATACCTGGACTTTTACCCCCCTATACCACACCCGGAAACAGGTGAACCGACACGAAGGGAATTTCTGAAAATGTACTTATACGCACCTGTTAAGTATAAAAAGAAAAAATCAAAAGACGGCAACGGGAAAAAAGTTCCTGTATATGACAATAATCATGCTTTAAATATTATTTATGAAACGCACAACGCTGAAACGCTGCAACTTGCTGAAGGGATAAGGCAAAAAAAAGAAAACCAACTAAACAAGCCGGAAATATATTCAGAATATGAAAAGGAACGGTTAAGAGCAAAGGAGCTTGGGAAAGGCAACTTTATTGAATATTTTAAAAAGTTGACTAATAAGCAGAAAGGCGGAAATTATAACAATTGGATTGTAGTATTAAAATACCTGGAAGCTTTTACCAACGGAACTGTGACGTTTGCCGAAGTGGATGAAAGGTTTTGTGAGGACTTCAAAAACTATCTGCTTACTGCCAAAGGTTATAAGAATAACAGAAATATCCTTAATCAAAATTCTGCCGCAACTTATTTCACTAAGTTGAAAGCAAGTTTAAGGCAAGCTTATAAAGATAAGTTGATACAAACCGACATTAGTGCAAATGTTTCACCAATAAAACTAATTGAAACAGAAAGAAGTGTCTTAACTATTGAGGAGCTTAACAGTCTTGTAAAGGCCCATTGTGTTAATCCCATATTAAAAAATTCAGCTTTATTTTCTGCCCTTACCGGAATGCGGTATTCAGATATCAGAAAGCTCATTTGGGGTGAAGTTGAATACATTGAAGGGCAAGGGTACATTGTCAAGTTCAAACAACAAAAAACAAAGGGGGTTGAGGTGTTACCCATTTCAGAACAGGCTTTCAGTTTACTTGGTGAACGCAAAGAAACCACTGACAAAGTATTTCCCGGACTTATTATTTCAGCATATCATAATAAACATATTTACCAGTGGATTGGTGCCGCTGGGATTACAAAAGACATTTCCTTTCATAATTTCCGGCATACATACGCAACTTTACAGCTTAGTGGAGGAACTGATATTTATACAGTCAGTAAGATGCTGGGGCACCGCAACGTCAAAACAACCCAAATTTATACCAAAGTCGTTGACAAGTTGAAACGTGATGCGTCTGATAGGATTCATTTGAAAATGTAATATTATAAAGGCATGAAGCGGATTTCTGACAGCGATGAATATAGCTTAGACTTGGCCAACGAGAAATTAAAACAGGATATTGAGCAGTGGTTAAGCAAATACGGCAGCCAACAAATGAGTTTTGATGATGGTGCTGAAGCAGACAATTATTTGAGATATGATAACTTCTTTGACGAATTTCAGAAATCTGTACTCTCTGAAATTGAAAAAGAAAACTTATCATCAGCGGTGTTTGACAAATATTTTACAATAATTGACTTACTATCACTTGAATTGAAGGGCCAAATAAATCCATTTGACAAAAGTAGTAAGTACAATGATTATTTCATTAAGAAGTTAGAAAACATCAAAGAAAGATTAAAAGTATTTCAAACCGTTCCGGGTAAACAGATTGAACCACAAAACCAAAATAATAACCCGATTAACCAAATAGAAACAAAAACAGCAAAGTTAAATACTGACCTGGATAAATATGGTTTCTTTAAATTGCCAATGGTAAAGAAACTTTCTGATGAAGGGAAGGGAAAGCTTTTAGAATTAATCAGCTCAAATGAATTGCCTTATTGCATCGCATTATTTGACTATTTGGGTTTCATTAAACACCTGGACAAAGAACATTTCAATACAAATTATAAGAGGAATAAAGAAATTTCAAACTGGTTAAATGCTTCTGAAGATTCAGTAAAGAAGAATATTAACGTCCTGGATAAAGGTTCAGAAGTTATGAAACGGCGTTATACTTCTCACATTCATAAAGATACAGTAAAAAAGGACTATCAAGAATTAAAATAGGGTGTACCCCCCTATTGTTGCCCCCAAATGCCCCCCCTTTCTTCGCAAAGTAAAACAAAAAAAACTTTGCGATATGCCAGAAATTACATTTGAACAGTTGCCCCAGGCCGTTACCCAGTTATACAATAAACTGGAAAATATTGAACGGCTTTTACTTGAAAAGAGTAATGAACCCCAGCCCGACCCTGACCGCTGGTTCGATCTTGATGAACTTTGCAACTATTTACCGGATAAGCCAGCCAAAGCAACGGTTTATGGTTATATACATTTTGGCAAAATTCCGTACCACAAAGGGCAAAAGAAATTACGGTTTTTAAAATCCGAGATTGATGTTTGGTTAATGCAAGGCAGAAAAAAGACGTTTGCAGAAACAACAAACGAAGCCGAACAGTATTTAAATAAGAAAAGGCTGACCAATGGAAAGTAACCAGTTGAACAGCCCAAATAATTCTTTTGATGATAGTCAGGGCAAAGATATAAATTCTCAGGAACTTAAAACCGATTTTGATCTTGATAAATTTGGTATTGATATTGAGACCGATATCGAAAAGGCAGTCAGTAGAAACATTTTCCCGGTTGAGGTTTTCCCGTTGCCGGTTCAGGAAATAATTAACGCAACAAATGAAAATTTGGATTTTCCAATAGATTTTATTGGCTCCTCAATCCTTTACGCTGTATCGGTTGCCATTGGTAACACCTTTAAAATTGAGATTAAAAGGGGTTTTCAGGAAAGCGCATTATTATACCTGGCAATTGTAGCACGGCCAGGAACGAATAAAACACACCCTTTGAGTTTTGCTATTCAGCCGATTATTGACCGGGATAAAAAGACTTACCGGGATTATGAACAGGCCAAACAGGAATATGAAAAGCTTTTGAGCCTATCAAAATCTGAAAGGCAAACCCAGGGCGAACCAGTGAAACCAATTTGGAATAAGTTTTTATTATCGGATTACACCCCCGAAGCATTGGCTGAAGTTCATAAGTTCAACAAAAGGGGAATTGGGGTCTATTGTGATGAATTAGCTGGCTGGTTTAAAAACTTCAATAGGTATAATAAGGGTTCTGAAATGGAATTTTGGATTTCCAATTTTAACAGCAAGCCAATAAATATAGATAGGAAAACCAACGAACCTATTTTTATCCCTGTTCCATTTATTTCAGTGGCCGGGACAATTCAAACAGGAATATTAAACGAACTGGCAAAGGAAAGCAGAACACAAAATGGGTTTATTGACAGGATACTATTTGTCATTCCTGATAATATTTTAAAGGAATATTGGGGGGAAACAGAAATAAACCCCGTAATAATTCAAAATTGGGCCGGTATCGTTACCCAGCTTTTAAATTTACCTGTAAAATGGGATGACACCTTAAACCCGGTTCCTGAAATTCTGCATTTCACACCCGAAGCAAAGAAGTTGCTTTTCAAATGGCAAAGAGAAAATACAGATCAGTGCAACGAGGCTGAAAGCGAAGCTTTGGCCGGCATTTTCAGTAAACTGGATATGTATGCAGCCCGTTTGGCCCTGATCCTTCAGTTGATGCGTTGGGCCTGTAATGAAGGCAATAAAGAAACGGTAAGCATTGAAGCAGTGAAAGGCGCAATAAAATTGATTGAATATTTCCGCTTGTCAGCCGTTAAAGTTTATTCCATTATTGCAAGCAGCAACCCCCTGGATAAGTTACCAGCCGACAAAAAAGCTCTTTATAGTGCCTTGCCGAAAGTTTTCACCACCGGTTTAGCGCAACAAACTGCCAAACAATTTGAAATTGATGAACGAGCAGTAAGACGTTTTCTCACTGAAAGGGAATTATTCTCCAATGTAAAACACGGTTATTATGAGAAGCGAATTTAAATTAATAATGCCTTGCCTTTTCGTCCTTTTCGTCCTTTTCGTCCTTATTAACCCGAAAAACACCCCCAAAAGGACAATAAGGACAAGTAGGCAGTATATAAAATATTAAAAAAAATGAACACGCACCGATATATTTTAGAACCATACAAAGGGAAAAACACCCGTTTTTATTGCCCTGGTTGTAACCATAAGGATAAAACATTTGTCAGATATATTAATACTGAAACAGGCAAACATATTTCCCCCACCGTTGGACGTTGTAACCGTGAATCAAATTGCGGTTAACATTACACCCCAAAACAATACTTTCAGGATAATAACTTTGATACACCCCAGGCAAAGCCATACAACAAAATAAACGTTGTTACCCCTCAACAAAACCCCATTTCATTTATTCCAGTTGATATATTCAAAACCAGCCTGACAAACCACGAACCGAACCGCTTTATAAAGTTCCTTATTGATCTGTTCGGGGTTGATATTGCCGGCAAATTGGTAAGCAAGTATTTTATTGGCACCTCAACGCATTGGCCCGGATCAACAATATTTTGGGAAATTGATTTAAAGGGAAAGATAAGAACGGGTAAAATATTTCAGTTTGAAATATTACCCTGGGAACAAAGTATCATTGGCATTGATTGTAAAAGAAACAAACAAAACAAGCCCCCTATTCAATGGATACACAATTTAACAAAGCAGCCTGATTATAACCTTTCACAATGTTTTTTTGGTGAACATTTATTACAGGATCGAACAAAGCCGGTTGCAATTGTCGAAAGTGAAAAAACGGCTGTTATTAGCAGCGTATACTTTCCAAAACTTATTTGGTTAGCATCTGGCAGTAGTGAAGGGCTGAACGCTGAAAAATGCAAGGTATTAACAAGGCGAAAAGTTATATTATTCCCTGATCTGAACGGTTTTGATAAATGGACGGATAAGGCAAAGGAATTTTCACACCTGGGGAACTTCACTGTATTTGATTTATTGGAACAGAAAGCCAACGAAATAGAACGTTTACAGGGCCTTGACCTGGCTGATTATCTGATAAGGTTTGATTACAGGGGGTTTGCTTTACATGAACCCACCCCGCCCGTTAACCCTTTAACTGGAACAAAAGTTCCGGTAATAACTTCGGATCAAAAGATTCGAGGTTCCGGATCAATTGCGTCGAAACTAAAGGAATTACCAAAGCCTGAAAACTGGTTGCCGGAAATTCAGGATTTGGAACAGCTTTTTAAGGTTGTAAAGTTACCGACTGAACCAATACGGTTGGATCAATGCAGTCAGATAATAGATATAAACCTATTTATAAAAAGCCACATGGCTATTATAAAATTTCAAAACGGGAATATGAGATATAAACCATATTTGGAAAGGCTGAATGAACTTAAACAACTTTTAAGGAATAACCTGAATTAATGAACAGTCGCACAAAAGGACATGGATTTGAAAGAACAATGGCGGAACATCTGAGAGAGATATGGCCAGACTGTTACACGCAACGTTTTAAGGGGTCGCTGTGGCTAGATCATTGCGGGATTGACCTAACAGGCACACCCGGATATAATATCCAATTAAAAGCTATGGAACGCACCCCTCCATATCACGATATTTTAAACTGGATGCCAAGGGGAGAAAATAAGAATATCATCATTCATAAAAGAAATGACAAAGGTTGTGTCGTGGTGATGATATTGGAGGACT
>JBGOZX010000065.1:0-22583 GCA_041480425.1 Bacteroidia bacterium | reverse complement strand
GAACGAAGTCGAATATCGAGATCATTCTTCTGAAAAAGATCTTTTTGCCTGAGGAAGCATTCCTTGCGGGTCAGCTGACCGGTACGATAGAACCGGCAGATGTTATTTCCCAACGTACTGGTCTGTCTGCCGAAGAAGCTGCAACAAAGCTGAAAGCAATGCAGGCAGGAGGTTTGGTATGGGGCGATACAAACAAAAAAGTTTACAGGTTAGCTCCGTTTATTGTGGGTATCTATGAGAGCCAGCTTCCCCGCATGGATCATGAACTCGCACATCTGGTTGAAGAGTATTTTCATCAGGGTGGTGCAGATATTATGCGACCAATGCCCTCTATCCACCGTGTAATCCCACCACAGAGTGCAGTAAAATCTGAGTGGATACTTCCTTATGACACGCTCCGTGAGATGATAGCTTCAAGTAATACTTTCAGAGTCAATAATTGCATCTGCCGTATCCAGCAGGATTTAGAGGAGACACGTAAATGTACCTTCCCGTTGAAAGTTGAGCTTATTTTTTATAAAGGTGCGGAGTCTGCCGATCCGCCTGTAGCTCCATTTATTACAAGAGATGAAGCTCTTGCGATTCTTGATAAGACTGAAGAAATCGGACTTGTTCATACAGTCAGAAATGTCGCACAGGGAATTAATTATGTATGTAACTGCTGTGGATGCTGCTGTGGTATCCTTAGGGGTATCAACGAATTTGGAATAGAGAAATCTGTCGCAGCAGCTAACTATTTTTCGGTAATCGACCCTGTTAAATGTGTGGGTTGCGGAACCTGTATAGAGCGTTGCCAGATGCATGCAGTTTCAGCAGAAAATGATATCTCGGTAGTTAACCTCGCAAAATGCATCGGATGTGGTTTATGTGTCTCAGGCTGTAAAACAAATGTAGCAAGACTGGAGCTCAAACCGGAGAAAGACAGGATCGAACCACCAAAGGATTACGCAACATGGGAACACGACAGGCTCGTGAACAGAGGCCTGACTTAGGCTGCAATGGCATAACGGTTTAACGGCAAAATCCTTACTTCATCGCTGCTTTCCTGTTCGACACATTAACACTTCCACCCTTACCGTTAATAATACTCTTAACAACACTCTCCTTATTGCCGTTAAGCCAGAAAATGATCTTGTTATGTATTCTGCTTTCAAGGGCAACAGGTGTCTCAATAGCGTTGTCAACTATTACAGGAGCATTGTAGAAAACGTTGTAAATTCCTACTCCCCATGCCTCATGACTCTTTACATTGTCCGATACTTTGTATGAGGCATAACCGTTTATACCGTCGTGTTTCCAGGAATCTGCCGTCGGCGGGTCATAAGGCATCTCACTCTGGTAAAAATAAACACGGCCGTTATTGCCGTTCCAGAGTGTCTGGTACTCCTGGAAATGCTCGTTAAACAGCCCGTAAACAGTAACATTGTCGCCATTAACAATTATGCCGTTTGCACACCTGTTCTTATCCCATCCGACTCCGTTACCGTGGTCAGCCCTCCAGAGCCAGATATGATCTATGCAGACATCCCTGCTGTTAACAACCATGCATGCTGAGGCAGATCCCTCTGCCGGACCGCCGACCCTGAAGAAAATATCATAAAGAAAAGCGGGATCCTTCTTATGGGATTTCCCGGATCCCTGTTCGCCGATCATGAAAAGCTTTTCAGAAAACCTGCTGCCGGCATCAATTGTCAATCCGCAAACTATTACTCCGTTAACATCGGAGATTTCCATCACAGGGTTACCATTCCCGGGGATAAGTGTTGCAAGTCCGATTCCCATTATAACAGTACCTGGCCTGGTCACTTTAATACTTTCACGAAGGAAATATCTGCCGGGCGTAATAAAAAGGTTCTTCCCCTTTTCCAGAGCTGCATTGATCGATCCTGCATTATCCGTCTCCGGTCTGGCAATATAAAACTTATCCATGTTAATAGTTCTTTCGGGCTTAACACCTTTTACCCAATCGGGTCCGGCTGAATTCCTTTTAATTGCAGGGATCTTAATGTTAAATCCATTTTCATCACAGGCAAGAAAGGGTTTCTCGCGGATCAATGGTGTCTCGGCAATTGTTGTATAGGGATTATCAGGGAAGTTTTCCACAGGTGCCCCTTTAACACCGACAAACATCATATTCCAGTTTCCGCCGTCCCATTTTCCCATTTCCGTATTTCGGGTAAACCATTGCTGCTGCGGACCGGATGTTATTGTTCCCTCTATTTTTGAATCGGCAAGGAAGCCGCCGCTGGCATAACCCTTATCGAAGAGCTGCAGATTACCTTTTATATATACTCTCCGCAGCGGAGCTGCCTGCGAAACGCCCCACACCATAGTGGAATTGGCTGCCGGTAACACAGTCAGGTTTTCCACTGCACGCCAGAAATTTGTCAGGACACTGTTGCCATGGGTTGTGTTTGACCTTACTGCCCCGTTAATTACAACATCTTCAGGCGATTCCCCAAGACCAAGCACCTGCATGTAATAATCCACCCTGACATCGAGTTCGTATTTTCCGGGTTTGAAGAGTAAGGCATAGCGGTTTTTGCTGAATTCGCTTCCCCGGACTGACTGCCTTGCAAAAATGGTATCTATCAAAAGCTGGATCTCCTTCATATCCATCCCCGGTTCAAAAACAAACACATTTCCGCCCAGTGATGACCGGTTATACTTTTCTGCAAAGGGAGGAAGGGGCTTTGATGGAAGATCCGGGTTCTGAGATAAACAAAACTGAACGGAAGGAATCAGCAGGAACAGGAAAGCAAGGAGAATACTTTTGTTTTTCATTGGAGTTATTGTATTAAAAATCAATCTTTTAGATAAATAAACAGGAAACATCTCCTGCAGCAAACAACGGCATTTTGGATTGCTTTAGAAGAAGTTCAAAATTCAATCATTATTAAGAGCCGGTTAGTATTTTTAAAGTCAGACAGCGTTTAGTTTCTTTCAGATGGCTGAACTTTTATTCAGGGAATCGGCAATCTTAATTACATCATTCCAGACTCTAAAGAAGTTTTCAGATAAAATCTTTTTTATATCATTTTCTGTATAACCACGTTTAAGAAGTTCAAATACAATTACAGGATATGCTGACACATCCGGTAAATCTGTTGGTTGTGTAGGGCCTATCCCATCATAATCAGAGCCTAAGCCAACATAATCGACTCCTGCTATCTTTACTATATGATCGATATGATCTACAAGTTCTTTTGAATTTGAAAGCAACTTGTGAGTTTCTCCATACTTTCGCGCAAAATCAATTCCCTCTTTTGATAACATTTTTATTCCGGTTGATTCATACCAGTTTAAAACGTAATAGCAATTTTTCATGCAAATTGAATCAAGGAATAGAGAGCCAAAATTTATCATTACAACTCCATTCTTATCAGCTATGGCTTTAATTAAAGTATCTGATAAATTCCTCTCAAAACCTGGCGTGAAATATCTGCATGATGAATGAGAGGCTATAACCGGAGCTTTTGAGTATCGTAATGCCTGAAAGACACTACTGTCAGTTGAATGTGAAATATCAATCATAATTCCAAGATGATTCATTGCCTTAATCAACTCCAATCCAAAGGGGCTTAATCCTTTCCATATAAGATTGGTGTCATAATTGGAATCGCTGATCTGGTTTGTTCTATCATGATTCAGAGTGATATAAACAATGCCTTGATCTTTCAGGTATTTTAAATATCCTGAATCATTCCCTATTGGTGAACCATTTTCCAGACAAATAGGAAACGAAAACAGTTTATTCCCAAAATTCTTCTTTATATCATCCGGATTCCGTGCCAATGCGAATTTAGCAGGATATTTTTTTGTATAACCGGTTATTATTTTCAGCATCGAATCAACCCTAATACGGCCTTCATCAACTCCGTATTTCGAATTGATATATACAACAGATAATGCAGCATTTAAACCTCCTTTCTTAGCCCGGACAAGATCAAAATCACCTTTTGTGGTTCTCCCGGAAATATCCTCAGGATCGTCAAGAATCCATTCCGGCCAATCAATATGAGAATCCAGAATTATGTTGTTCTCACAGATCTTTACAGCCATTTCCCAAAGCTCTTTATCAGACTTTTCTTTTTGCCTGTCTTTGCATGAAGGAAGAAAAGCAACCAGCAGAATAGTTATAAGAATTACCGGCTTTATTCTTCCTGAGAATATTACTGTACTTGAATTATTAAGAATCTTCATTGACGTACATGGTTTAATTTAATACTCTCTGACTCTATTTTAGTAATAAAAACAGGCTTAACGATACCAAAGCAGGTAGAAGAAAGCACCCGGGGGTTTTTTATCTCCTTCATTTCAAAGTTATGCCAATATTAAACTGAAATCAAATTTTATTAAAATATTGGTTTTGTTCTGATTATGTACATGTTGTAAAATCCATCAACAATTCCATCATCTCTTAAAATAAAAAATCCCGTAAATTACTGATCTTGCGGGATTTGCGATTTAATGTTGTGGTGCCACTCGGACTTAACATAGCATAGCATAGCTTAGTTTTGTTTTACTTTACTATATTATGAAATATTACTTTTTGCAATCCTTTGAACGCTGATTATAATTGTATGCCGCCCGCATCGCCTTCCATCGGCCGCCATGCGCCTACGCTCCAAAGCTTCAGCGACGGAGCGCCGACGGCGCAGCGCGTAGCCGCTCCGGCAGAGCAAGGCCGGGAGTCGGGCAGGCAACCAGAACACCTTTTCTTTTATTATTGAAATATTTAGATTAATTTGCTATTTCATGTAAAAACATATACTGAATCTGTTTTTTCAACTCTTAATACGGATGACCAGCCAAAATATTGATTTAGTTTTATTTTAGAAGAAATATGCTGAGCATGATAACCAATAAACCTGATAAACTGATTACAATGAAAATAATTCCAATTGTCCTGATTACTTTTATTATGTTGCAGTCGTATGCATTGGCACAACCTGTTAAATACCTGCTACATGATAACTGGAAAGCAAAAAGAGTTTCTGATGTGACAGCCGACGGATCGGAAATAACAGGGACTGATTACAAATCTGAGGGATGGCTCGATGCAGTGGTTCCCGGAACTATACTGACAACCCTATTACATAATAATCAGATTCCGGATCCATTCTTCGGAATGAATAATAATCTTATTCCTGATGTGTATAATACCGGAAGGGATTATTATACATACTGGTTCTTTAATGAGTTTGAAACACCTGAGACCAAAGATGGCCAGGAGGTTTGGCTTAATTTCAGGGGAATAAATTATTTTGCCGATATATTCCTGAATGGGAAAAGGGTAAATACAAATACACATCAGGGCATGTACCTCAGGGAAAAATACCTGATTACCCCCTATCTGAATAAAGGAAAACCAAATAGACTGGCAGTTTGGGTAGCACCTCCTGATCCTGTCGGAAATGCCTATACCGGACAGGGTGGCGATGGAACCATCGGCCGTAATGTAACCATGCAATGTACGGCAGGATGGGACTGGATTTGTCCTATCCGCGACAGAAATACCGGTATCTGGGACCAGGTTTGTGTTGAAATTACAGGATCAGTCGACATCAGGAATCCTTACATCGAAACCAGGGTTCCGGAAATAAGAATACCCGGGAAAACGCAGGATCCGGCTTATGTCAAACTGTCGGTGGAATTGAAAAACACCTCATCGCAAATAGTGCAGGGGACTTTGAAAATTGAATTTGAAGGGCAGACTAGTAGTGTAAAAGTTACACTTAATCCTTTCGAAGAGAAGGTTGTCCAGCATCCGGAAATTAAAATAGAAAATCCTCTTTTATGGTGGCCCAATGGAATGGGTGATCAGCCATTGTACCACATGAAAATTGATTTCATTGCACAGGGTGGGACGAATATGGACTCGGAACAGGTTTCTTTTGGCATCAGAGAAACCGGCAATTATTTTGATGAAAAAATTAAGTCCCGGGTATTTACTGTAAATGGTCAGAAAGTATTCATCAAAGGGGGTAACTGGATCGCTTCAGATGCTTTACTTCGTTTATCAAAAGAGCGATACGAAGCTGAAGTGCGATTGCATGCCGGAATGAATATGAACATGATCAGGGTTTGGGGAGGAGGCCTGACCGAACGGCCCGAATTTTACGATGCTTGTGATAAACATGGCATATTGGTATGGCAGGATCTCTGGATATCAGGCGACTGTAACGGGGAATGGAATGATCCGACAAAGAAAGAGTCACAAGCCAGGCGTAAAGCTTATCCCGACAATCACGACCTGTTCATTGAATCAGTAATCGATCAGGTCAGAATGCTGAGAAATCACCCAAGCCTTTATTTGTGGTGTGGAGGAAATGAAACCCTGCCTCCGGCTGACATTTTAAAGGCTTTGGAAGAAAACATATTTCCCCGCTTCGATCCCAAAAGATTTTTTCTTGAAATGTCAACATCATCTAAGCTTATGACGAACACCATTGGAGGTGTTGGTGATGGTCCTTACGGTATCCGGGAGCCGGAAAAAATTTTCACTGAAAGATCATTTCCCTTTAACCCTGAGACAGGTTCAATAGGAATTCCGAACTATGAAGGATTGAAGAAAATCATCCCCGAAGATGAAATGGTACCTCCTCAGTCATTCAGGGCAGGTAAATCCTGGTCATATCACAAATATTTGCCTCTGCTTGATTTTCCCGATCGTTATGGAAAAGTAAAAGACATCCGTGATTTTTGTTTAAAGGCCCAGATTGTAAGTTATGAGCAATACCGCGCACTTCAGGAAGGATTCAATTATAAAATGTGGGATTGGTATTCCGGAATGCTGATATGGAAAAATCAGAATCCATGGACAGCACTGCGGGGGTTTTTTTATGATTATTATCTGGATTACACGGGTGGCTATTTTGGATATAAACATGGTGCAACCCCTGTTCACATTCAACTTAACTTAAATGATTCGATGGTATGTGTTGTAAACCAGACTGCTGATAAGTTAAGCAGCATTACTTCAATTATCCGGTTATATGGTATGCATGGCAAATTGCTTTCTGAACAGAAAAATCCTGTTAACCTGAATGCCCATGATGTGATATTATTGAACAAGATTGATTTACCCAAAGACAACAATGAGGTTTTCTTTCTAAGGTTACAGCTGATTGATCGAGATAAGGTACTGGATGAGAACTTGTACTGGCTTTCAAACAAATCCCATTCATATGAAAAACTAAACGAGCTGGAAAAAGTGATTGTTAAGACTGCTATTAACAAAAGCGATGAAGGTCACGCAGTTATTGCAATTTCAAATCCCAATAATGAAACAGCATTCTTCATCAGGTTAAAAATAATAAACGCAAAGAATGAACTGGTTTTGCCCTCTTACTTAACCGACAACTATTTCACATTATTGCCGGGCGATGAAAAACAGGTTGGACTTGATCTTACCGAAAGTAACAGTCAGGGCAGCCGGGATGAACTAAGGCTGGTAGTCGAAGGATGGAATATGCTTCCGGTAGAAATAAAATTCTGAAATAATTGGAAAAGCCAGTGATATTGACCATAGTTGGCAAGATTATATGGACCACCAAAAGCTGGAGTTAAGTGCTTGTTGCTAAGTTATGTATGTTAATGCAATCTGACTGGTCGAATGTGGTCAGGTCGTCCGGCTTTTGCACAACGGCTGGCAAAAAAGGCAAAAATGATACTTCAGGCTTTTGAGAAAACAAGCACCCCATTTTGCCCACCAAAACCGAAAGAGTTAGAAATCGCAGCTCTAATTTTCACAGCCCGGGCTTGATTGGGTATTACGTCCAGATCACATTCCGGATCTTTTAATTCAAAATTAATGGTTGGAGGTAAAATCCCATGATGAACTGCCAGCACAGTAGCAGCTGCTTCAATTGCACCTGCTGCACCAAGCGTATGACCAATCATTGATTTGTTCGAACTTACAGGGATATTCCTGTATCTAAAAGCCTTTTGAATCGCCAGCGTTTCCGTTTTATCATTCACCCTGGTCGAAGTTCCATGAGCATTGATATACCCTATATCTTCCAGGTCAAGACCTGCATCTTTAACAGCAAGCTGCATGGCCGTAGCTGCCCAAGTGCCATTTGGTTCAGGAGCAGCAATCCCATACGCATCTGAGGTCATGCCGAATCCACTTAACAATGCCAGAGGTTTTGCTCCCCTCTTTTCAGCATGTTCCAATGTTTCCAGAACCAGAACACAGGCACCCTCACCCATCACAAATCCATCCCGGTTCATATCGAAGGGACGGCTGGCAGCTTCAGGTTTCTCATTGAAAGCTGAAAGAACTCCCATACTCGCGTAACCATCAAGAACATAAGGGGTCATAGTGGATTCTGCTCCACCGGCCAGGATCACATCTGCCATGCCTCCCCTGAGCAGTCCAAGTGCAATTCCAATCGAATGGGTACCGGTTGTACAAGCAGCAGAGACTCCCAGGTTTGGCCCATGAATTCCCAGAACAATTGCTGCATTACAAACCGGCATACTGGGAATAACCCTGGGCACGGTTAAAGGATTAACCGAGCCCGGTCCCATTTTCAAAAACCGGATATGCTGATCTTCAAGGTGTGTAACATCTCCGGCGGCCGATCCGATGACACATCCAATTCTGTCCCTGTCTTCATTATTCAGATCCAGACCGGCATCCCTCACTGCCTCAATTGCTGCACTGGAAGCCAGTTGAGATACCCTGGCCATTTTACGCGATTCTTTACGATCAAAATAATCTTCCGGTTTATATGATATTACTTCGGAACCGATCTGGCTTTTATGGCAAGAAGGATCGAAAGCCTGAATTCTTTTAATTCCCGACTTGCCTGTTATCAGTGAATTCCAGAAATCAACACGATTACAACCAATAGAGGTAAATACTCCAATGCCAGTGACTACAACTGCTCTATTTTTATCCATGACAGGTATGGGTTCTTAGTGAAATAAACTGAAGTTACGAGCTAAAGATACTAAAGCTGGACAAACTGACCATGCCTAACCAAAGATCTTGACCACCTTTGGACGAAGTAAAATGACTATCCCTGTCCGGAGTCAAGCCCTGCAGGCAAGACTCCTGTATCTATTAAACATATTTAAGCAGCAGTTGTTATAATTTCATCAATCAAATTGTAAAAAATATCTGAAGATGAAATCCGTAAGTCAATTAATAACTATTTTCAGGACCGAATATATTTCTCGAGGAATTTTATTTTAATTATTTGTCAGACAAACAGATTATGAATTACAGGATAGAAAAAGACACTATGGGCGAGGTCCAAGTACCTGTGGATAAATATTGGGGGGCTCAAACTCAACGATCAATAATGAATTTCCCTATTGGTCAGGCCGCATCTATGCCTATTGAAATTATTCATGCGTTTGGTTATTTGAAAAAAGCTGCTGCGATAACAAACAATAAATTTGGATTATTATCAACCGATAAAATGAAAATTATTTCAGAAGTATGTGATGAAATTGTGGCGGGAAAACTTGATGACCAGTTTCCGTTGGTTATATGGCAAACTGGCTCAGGAACTCATACGAATATGAATTGTAATGAGGTTATTGCAAATCGCTCTCATGTTTTGCTAGGCAACAAATTAGGAGAAGGAGACAGATTTATTCATCCAAATGATGATATGAATAAATCCCAATCATCCAACGATACTTTCCCGACAGCAATGCATATTGCTGCCTACTGCAAGATAGTTAAATATACCATCCCGGGGATCGAGAGACTAATAAACACCTTATCGAGGAAATCCATAGCAATGGCTGATATTGTCAAAATCGGTCGTACTCATTTAATGGATGCGACCCCTCTATCGCTCGGACAGGAATTTTCAGGGTATGTGTCACAACTGAAACATGGAATAAAAGCGTTGAAAAACACATTGCCGCATCTTTCAGAGTTAGCTATGGGGGGAACCGCTGTCGGAACAGGTTTGAACACCCCGGAGGGTTATGCCAAAGAGGTTGCAGCCACTATTGCCAAATTGACAAAGCTGCCTTTCATTTCTGCTGAAAACAAATTCGAATCTTTAGCAGCAAATGATGCCATTGTAGAAACTCATGGAGCAATAAAACAGTTGGCCGTTAGCTTAATGAAAATAGCAAACGATATCAGGATGTCAGCCTCGGGACCAAGGTCGGGAATTGGAGAGATAATTATACCATCCAACGAACCCGGTTCATCCATCATGCCAGGTAAAATAAACCCGACTCAGACAGAGGCATTGACTATGGTCTGTGCACAGATTATAGGAAACGATACAACCATTTCGGTTGCAGGTTCAAATGGCCACTTCGAGCTTAATGTTTTTAAACCGGTTATGATTAATGCCTTATTGCAATCGGCTACACTTATAGCAGATGCCTGCAAAGCATTCAACGATTATTGTGCTGTTGGAATTGAACCCAATCTGGAACGAATTGAAGAGAACCTCAAAAATTCATTAATGCTGGTGACTGCATTAAATATTCATATTGGTTATGAAAATGCGGCGAGAATTGTTAAAAAAGCTTATGCCGATAATTTGACTCTGAAGGAAGCCGCATTAAAGTTAAACCTTTTGACAGAACAACAATTTGATGAATGGGTTGTTCCGGTAGAAATGATTCGCCCAATTAAGAGTAAATTGTAAGAAATCCAATTGCTGACAAATACTTAATGCATGCGGATGGAAAGGACAAAAGTGAAAAGAATCTACCTTATAATAATAAATTACAATTAATTATGATTAACTACACAGCTACATATACTGATCAGTATCAACTAACTATGTCTCAGGTGTACTTCCTGAAAGGACAAAAAGACAACGGAGCCGTATTCGACTATTTCTTTCGTAAGTTACCTTTCGATGGCGGTTACGCAGTATTTGCCGGTTTGGAGGATCTTTTAAACGCGCTTGAAATTCTAAGGTTCGATAAACAGGATCTGGACTTTCTAAAGGAACAAAGATTCTATCCTGAATTCATCCGATACCTTAAAAAATTCCGGTTTACAGGCAATATTTATGCTTCAAGTGAAGGAGATGTAGTATTTCCCATCCGCCCGGTTTTGCAGGTAGAAGGAAACATTATTGAAGCCCAGATAATCGAAACTATTCTGCTTAACATCCTCAATTTTCAAACTCTGATTGCCACAAAAGCCAGTCGAATGCGACAGGTAGCTGAGGAACGTAAACTTATTGACTTTGGATTACGAAGGGCACAGGGTACCGGAGGCTATCATGCCAGCAGGGCAGCCTTCATCGGGGGATTTGATTCTACCAGTAATGTTCGTGCAGGTCGCGATTATGGTATTCCGGTATCAGGCACAATGGCACATTCGTATATTGAAAGTTATGATGATGAGCTGACTGCCTTCAGCCATTTTGCTGAAGTGCAGCCGGATAATTGCGTATTACTGTTAGATAGCTACGACACCTTAAAAAGTGGTTTACCAAATGCTATTAATGTAGCAAAAAAAATGGAAGTGAATGGTTATCGACTCAGTGGTATCAGACTTGACAGCGGCGACCTTGCCTATCTTGCCAAAAGGAGTCGTAAAATGCTAGACGATGCAGGTCTGGATTATGTGAAAATTACCGTTTCAAACCAATTGGATGAGTACATCATAAAAAGTCTTCTGGAGCAGAAGGCTCCGATTGATGTATTTGGTGTGGGGACAAGTCTCGTAACCGGCTACCCCGATGCCGCTCTGGATGGAGTCTATAAATTAGCCTTTGCAAATGGTAAACCACGAATCAAATTGTCGGAGAATGTGAGTAAAATTACACTACCCCATCGGAAACAAGTCTTCAGAATGCTTGATAATGGAGGTATGTTTATCGGAGCCGATGCAGTTACCCTGGCTGATGAACAAGATGTGGAAATCATGTATCACTCTTTGTATCCTCTTAAATCACTCTCTGTTAAAAAATATAATAAAGAACCCCTTCTGCAGAAAGTAATGGAAAACGGAGTACGATTATCCAAACCTCGGCCGCTGTCAGAAATCGCTCAATACAGCCGTGAGCGGTTAAAAAGTCTGCCCGAGGAATACAAACGTTTTAACTATCCTCATATTTATAAAGTGGGGCTTAGCGACAGACTCAAAAATGAACGGGACAAACTTATTGAAGAATTTAGAAAATAAACGGATGAAAACACTTGTTCTAGTCGATGTCCAGAATGATTTTATGCCAGGTGGGCACCTTGAAGTACCACAGGGTGACATAATAGTACCGCTGATTAACCGGCTGCAGAAATATTTTGATCTGGTAGTAGCTACACAGGACTGGCATCCGCAAAATCATAAGAGTTTTGCATCGAACCATACAAACAAAAAACCTTTTGATAGAATAATCCTTCACGGAATGGAACAGACCCTATGGTCCGATCATTGCTTGCAAGGCTCGAAAGGAGCTGAGTTTCACCCTGATCTTGAAATCAATAAAATCGCGGCCATTTTCCGTAAGGGAATGGATCCTGAAATTGACAGCTACAGCGGGTTTTACGACAACGGTCATCAAATAAGCACAGGTTTGTCAGGTTACCTGAAAGATAAAGGTACCAGTAAAATACATTTTTGCGGTCTGGCTGCCGACATCTGCGTTTATCACACAATAAAGGTTTCATTAAAAGAAGGTTTTTCCGCAACACTGATTGAAGATGCCTCACGCCCGCTAAGCAATGATACCTTTGCCAGCATAAAAAACGAGCTTGCAAAAATAGGAGTACGCATTATCAATAGCAACAAAATCCTGACCAAATAGGAAAATCCGTTACATATTAAAATGAATTATTTACAATTGCAACAAAACCTATATTACAAACTTTAAAGATGAGGAGATAAAATTATGGAAACAGCAAGTCAAGATTTAATACACGAACATAAGGCGATTCTAATTGCATTAAATGTGATTGAAAAAATGTAATCGGAGAAGGCAAGCATGAAGAACTTCATATTTTACTTGAACAATTTGAGAAAAATATTTACAATAAAATAATTAATAGCAAAGAGGTTATAATGAAAAAGAATAGTGTCTTTATAGTTGCATTTATTCTGTCATTATTATGCAATTATAAATTAGTATTCGGTCATTATTTGTTTAATAATTTTAAGTTGAGTTTTGTTTGGACCGAAAAAATATAGATCCGGTGAATAATTTAATTTTAAATGAGTATCGGGAATGATTAATAAAGAAAGATGTAGGGCTAAAGCCCAATTATTAAGGCCGTTGTATAACCCCAGCCTTAAGGCTGGGGTTAATGATAATGAGATGTTTGTGGACTTTAGTCCTTAAAATTATTTATTAATTTATACCAAAATAACTATCATTAGCAAGTATTTTCTGGTTTTATTTTTGAAAGCCGATACTCAAAAAATTTTATACAATAATGAAAAAGACAAAAGGGCTTAAAACATTCATCTTAAATACAGGGGATGATAATAAGGTTATACTAATAAGGATAATAGTTGGATTGATTTTTCTATCAGAAGGTATTCAGAAATTTTTATTCCCTGACCTTTTAGGTACGGTTCGTTTTGAGAAAATTGGATTCAGTGACCCTGCTTTTTGGGCATATTTTACTGCCACATTTGAAATTTTTTGTAGCTCATTGATTTTGATCGGTTTATTGACAAGGATGGCCGCCTTCCCTCTTATCATTATCATGGTTACTGCTTTTATTACGACCAAATGGCCGATTTTAGTTAACAATGGCTTTTGGAGTATGGCCCACGAATACAGAACAGATTTTGCAATGACAATACTCCTGATTTATATACTGATTTCAGGAGGAGGAAGATGGTCTTTAGATTTAAATATTTTTAAATCTTTAAAGACTTAAAACATGGAAACTTCTGATAAAAATATTATGGACCTTAACGATATCAGCTCGGCAAGAGTAACAGAAATGTATTTGCCTTTGTGGTTACGAATTTTGGGAGTAACGAACAACGGTGCATTTAATATCAAAATTGTAAACTAAAAAGATGAGCAAGCTAATTCTTATAACAGGTTCAAACAAAGGGATTGGTTATGAAATTGCAAAATAATGTGGCAAACTAGGTTTCTATGTAATTATTTCAGGTCGTGATGAAACACGATTGAAAACGGCTCTTGAAAATTTGCATAAGCAAAAAATAAATGCAGACTCATTACTAATGGATGTGAGTAGCCTGGAAAGTATTGAAAACGCAACCAAACATTTTACTTCAAAAAAGCTGAAAATTGACGTATTAGTTAATAATGCCGGGATAAGTATTCAGGGAGATAACCAACTGGTTAATAATGATAAAAACATTTTAGATCAAACTATAAGTACAAATAGTTATGGACCATTATTTGTAACAAAAGCATTTTTACCATTTATCGAAGCCCCGGGCAGAATAGTAATGATTTCCAGCGGAGGTGGGGTATTGAACGGAGAGGTGGCGGGATGGTCTCCAGCTTATTGTGTTTCAAAAACATTGCTTAATGCAATTACCAAACAGCTTGCTCATGAGCTTAAGGATAAAAATATTTCAGTAAATGCTGTTTGTCCCGGATGGGTACTTACCGATTTGGGTGGTGCAGGTGCCACACGTTCTGTTGAAAAAGGGGCGGAAACTCCTGTATGGCTCTCATCAGAAGCTTCACAAGACTTAACCGGACTTTTTTTCAGAGATAAAAAGGTAATCTCATGGTGATGGAACCCTATATAAATCTTGACCTGGAGAAATTACCATTCTGATGTATTGTAAGCATTTCTGCATAAATATCGTTGAATTCAGTAAGCTTCTCATCCAGCTGCAATCTCTCGAGTTGAATCTGTTCCCCGAAAAAAGATTTATAGACAATTGTTGCGGCACCAATTCAATGAATTCCTGCATTTGCACAGAACAAGATGCATGAGATAATTGTTTCCTGTACAGGAGTTAAATTCATAGTGTTTGAATTAATGTAATGGATGAAACGATACATATTAATTGAAATAAAATAAAGTTATGGACTTAAGCAAGAAAAAATGCAAACTTTGTGAAGGAGGCATTGCCTCTTTGGATAAGAATGAGGTTGCAGAATATAAAAAACAAATTCAGGATGACTGGAAGGTTACGGAGAATAATAAAATATCAAAAGAGTATTCATTTGTAAACTATAAGCATACGATGGATTTTGTAAATAAAGTGGCAAATTTGGCCGAGGAAGAAGGTCATCATCCTGTCATTCATGTATACTACGGTAAGGTCGTGATTGAATTATGGACATACGCCATTAACGGATTGTCGGAAAATGATTTTATCCTGGCCTCTAAAATTGATAAATTATAAATGTTCCATTCTTAATTACCTGAATTAATCTGTTTTATGAATTGCCAAAAAGATTAACGGATTATGGCATGGAAACAACTCTGATAAGGATATTCCCCCCGAAAATAAAAATACAAAATGAACAACAACATCATTAAAACAAATCGTTTAGCAAACGAAAGCAGCCCATACCTTTTAATGCATGCCAATAATCCTGTAGACTGGTATCCATATTGAAGAAACCCTTGAATTTATTCAACGTGAAATGACTTCACCTGAAACTGGCTTTTATTCAGCTATTGACGCGGATTCTGAAGGTGAAGAAGGTGAGTTCTATATTTGGGGTTATAATGAGATCAGTGGAATTCTGCAGGAGGATGAAGGAAGACCATCATGAATTTATTACTGAATCAATCATTGTAACCGGTATCAACAAATTCCTGAATAAAGTGACTTTCATCAACTTACTTTGAATAATACATGATTTTACTCAGTATATTTAATAACTTCGACAGGGCAGCTTTCTGCCGCTTCCTTTATTTTCTCCTCATAATCAGAATAGTTTATGCCTTCAATTATGGTTGCTTCGTCTTTCAGTTTAAAAACTTCAGGACAAATATCTTCGCATAAACCGCATGCTGTGCAACCTTCCTCTATCCAAACTTTTTTTATTGCCATGATTTTTGTTTTTTGTGATTTTGTCTCGTATTATGCTCCATCACTACCAAACGGGTTTATTTAGCTTTTATATTGTTTCGCGAACCAATCTGGCTGCATTTACCATTTCAATAATTGCCTTGTTAGTTTCTTCCAATCACCTTGTTTTAAGCCACAATCGGGGTTAACCCAGGATTTTCTATTAGGATAACAACCGAAGCTTTTTTCTGCGTCTTTTTATCAAATTAATCGTATCAACATATTACCATATTCATCTGAAAATTACATTTTGTTTCCAGGAAACTATCGAAATGGAATTTTAATATTACAACAATTAATTTGGTATTATGTTGGTAGAAACAATAGAATATGTCATCAGTGTTATGGGCTATGGCAAGCAGCTTAAATTTAATCAGATGGTTTTATAAACATATAATGCTCTTACATTGTTTATATTAATACAGGAATTTAAAGACTGTATGCCATGGATGGAATAGACAGAATAAGTAAAACAATTTCAACACCACTGGGCAGGTTTAAATACTTTTCCCTTGGGGAACTGTACAAGGATGGCCATGATATTGAAGAATTTCCCTTTTCCATCCGGATCTTGCTGGAAAATATAGTTCGAAATTTTAACAACAATAGTTTCAATAAAACTCACCTGGATAATATATTAAATTGGAATTCAAAACAAGAGCATAGCGAAATACCATATTTACCTGCCAGGGTATTAATGCAGGATTTTACCGGTGTTCCTTCAATTGTGGATATTGCATCTATTCGATCGGAGGTAGCCCGCAAGAATAAAAACCCCAAACTGATTAATCCTCAGGTTCCGGTTGACTTGATCATAGACCATTCTGTTCAGGTCGATTTTTACGGCACAAACTACGCTTACGAACGAAATGTGGCATTGGAATATGAACGCAATAACGAGAGATACTCTCTGTTAAAGTGGGCCAAATCATCGTTTGATAACTTTAATGTACTTCCTCCCGGAATGGGTATATGTCACCAGGTGAATCTCGAATACCTGGCAAAAGTAGTCACTGTGAGAGATGGACTTATATTTCCTGATACTTTGGTAGGAACTGATTCTCATACCCCGATGATAAACGGAATTGGCGTGTTAGGATGGGGTGTCGGCGGGATTGAAGCTGAAGCTGTAATGCTCGGACAGCCAATTTATATTATGCTTCCTGAAGTAATCGGATTAAATTTGACCGGAAATTTAAAGGAAGGTACAACATCCACAGATTTAGTGCTATCCGTTGCTGAACTGTTAAGAAAGAAAGGTGTTGTCGGGAAATTTGTGGAGGTTTCAGGCAATGGTTTAAATGGTCTTACAGTACCTGACAGGGCAACAATTTCAAACATGTCGCCCGAATTCGGATGCACGGTAACCTATTTTCCCTCTGATCATAAGACATTGGAATATCTAAGGATTACGGGAAGAGACGAAAAACAAATAGAAACAGTAGAAAAATATTTGAAAACAAACCTTTTATGGCGCAAAAATGACGATAAGATAAAATTTACCGAGGTTATAGAATTGAATTTAAGTGATATAGAACCATCCATTGCGGGTCCGAAACGACCCCAGGACAAAATAGCATTGACCAATGTAAAAAACAAGTTTATTGATATTTTGAAAAGCAGCTATGAGAGAGAATATGTCGCTTTGGATGAAAGAGCCGAAGGAGGATGGTCAAACGAAGGTGGGCATCTCGAAGAAAATATCCCTGAAACAGGCTCAGGACATCAAAGAATTAAGGCAACCGGTATTGAAATTGAGTCAAAACCAGAAAAAAAGAACGGCCTTCAAAGTGTAAAAATTAAAGCAGATAGCTCGGAATTCCTTATCAGTGACGGATCGGTGGTAATTGCTGCAATTACCAGCTGTACAAACACTTCTAATCCGAGTGTTATGGTAGCAGCCGGACTGCTTGCCAGGAAAGCTGTTGAAAGAGGGCTGATGACAAAACCCTGGGTTAAAACAAGTCTTGCCCCGGGATCAAAAGTAGTGACCGATTACCTGAAAAAAGCCGATTTGCTTCCATTTCTTGAGGCGCTGGGATTTCACACAGTTGGTTATGGTTGTACCACATGTATTGGGAACAGTGGACCGTTACCTGTTCATATTAACAAAGCAATTACAGAAAATAAGTTAGTGGTTGCCTCGGTTCTTTCCGGGAACAGAAATTTTGAGGCCAGAATACATCCGCTTACAAAGATGAATTTTTTAGCCTCTCCTCCCCTTGTAGTTGCTTATGCCATCCCCGGGAGGATCGATATTGATTTTCAAAACGAACCACTGGGATTTGATCCGAATCTTGAACCGGTATATTTAAGAGACATCTGGCCTGCCATGGAAGAAATTCAGGCTGTTATGAATAAAGTACTGGATTCAAAAGATTTCGTATCGAATTACAAAAGCATTTTTCATGGGGATGAAAAATGGGAAAGTCTGGCCACTCCAAAGAGTGATATTTATCAATGGGATAAAGATTCATCCTACCTCAAAGAGGCCCCGTTTTTTAAAGATATATCCACGGAGCCGGAGAGGATTCCGGATATCAGATCAGCCAGGGTGCTGCTGAAATTAGGCGATTCAATTACAACCGATCATATTTCACCCGCAGGCTCCATTGCAGAAAATTCCCCTGCTGGTGAATATCTCAAAGCACATGGTGTCGATAAAAAGGATTTTAATTCATACGGTTCGCGTCGCGGAAACCATGAGGTAATGATGAGAGGAACATATGCCAATGTCCGCTTAAAGAATGAATTAGTTGATAAGGAAGGCGGATTGACAATGCACTTCCCCAGTGGTAAGACAATGACGGTATTTGATGCAGCCATGAAATACAATGAAGATCACACTCCCCTGGTCATTCTTGCAGGTAAAGAATATGGAAGTGGCTCCTCACGCGATTGGGCGGCAAAAGGAGTATCACTATTAGGGGTACGTGCCATAATTGCCGAAAATTTTGAACGGATACACAGGAGTAATCTGGTGGGTATGGGAGTTTTACCTCTTCAATTTAATAAAGGCGAAAACATCTCTTCACTTGGCTTAAAAGGAGATGAAACCTTCGATATTTTAAACCTTGAGAATTTAACACCCAATAAGGAAATAAAAGTGATAGCAACGAAACCATCCGGAATAAAATCGGAATTTAATGTGATTGCACGACTTGATTCATTTATCGAGACAAACTACTATCAAAATGGTGGGATATTACAATATGTGTTAAGATATTTTATCAAAAAGAATAAAAACATTAATTGAAAGGAATGTGCAACAAGAATTAACTGAATTTAAAGTAGCAATGAGGAATTATATCCGGAATAAGAAAAGCACATGATCAATTTGATTCGATCGGAAATTCGTTAACTGAATATTTTCAAGGTCAGAGTTTGATTGACAGTTGTATTTGACCTCCTAAACCAAGTTCAACAATTCTTTGTAATGTTGAAATTCGAACTTCTTTTACGTTATTTTCTAATCGAGAGATGTACGATTTAGTAGTCCCGCATTTTGTTGCAAGTTGTTGTTGAGTCATTCCTTTTTCAAGTCGTGCTTCCTGAATTAATGCCCCGAGTTTAAAAACTTCATATCCTGCTTCTAATTTTTCACGTTTAGAAGTTCCTCTCTTGCCATAGTTTTTGTCTTTGAACTCAGTAAGTGTCTTTATAAAAATGATCGTTCGTACTTTGTTTTTATTGTCCATGTTGCAAGATACAAAAGTTATCCTATAGTGCAACTATATTGAATTCATTTTTTTTATTGAAATATAAATCTGCCCATTCTAATTCAGATAAAGAGGGATGAGCATCAAAATGAGGTCAAGCTATACTTCAAATTCAAATTCTTATGACCATTTTTTAAATTACAAATTTTCATACCTTAGTTATGAAGTGTTCTTTGGATGAAAAGATAAGTTCAGTATGAATAGCTACACAGGCATAGCAGGCAAACTCCAACCCTCACGATATTTGTGTTTAATGTATTCATTAGCGGTTTCTAATGCATTTAACTTAGCATATTGGGTATTAAAATTTGGATGACCATCGATTACTTTAAACTCATTGGTAGTGACAATCTTCAATATTTCAGATACCGAGATATTGGTAAACCTCATGCTTTCTCCATCCCATTTCAGGGATTTATTTAGAGATTGCAGACGAATGGCCAGCACTCCAAGGAGCACCATTTCATTAAAAGGTCCGGAATATGCAAAGTTTGATGTGGGTTCTATCCTGCTTTCCGGTGACTCTTTACAAGCACGAATCCAATCTTGTTCATGTGGCCCGTCGACGTAACCAATTGCACCAAGGATACGACGAAGGTAAGGCTTTACTGAGGGGACACGTCCTGAAACCAGACGGCTTTTAAAACCTCCGCAACCGCATATCAGGGTGTCTTTAGAGCCTACAAAGATACAGCCGCCAAGACCATCTGCCATCAGGTTTTCACCTTCGGGAAGGAGGTCAGACAGTACCGGATACAAACCTCCATCATACCAGTAAACTTTTACAGGAGGCATAGCTACTTTTGGCATATTTTCACGGGCAGGAAATGAGAACTCCACTGTCTCGGCCTGGGGAGCAGATTCAGTATTAAAGGAGGTTGAGCTTCCGCGTACTTTTTCCGGATATCCTAGCTTTAAGGACTTATAAACAGGGTCCAATATGTGGCAGGCCATATCGCCGAAGGCACCTGTGCCAAAATCCCACCATCCCCTCCAGTTCCACGGGGTGTAAATATCATTGAACGGGCGCATTGGAGCCGGGCCGACAAACAGATCCCAGTTAAGAGTTTTAGGGATAGACATCACCTTTGCAGGCCGTTCCAGACCCTGGGGCCAAATCGGACGATCTGTCCATGTATGGACTTCCCTTATCTCACCTATTTCACCATTCCATATCCACTCGCAGAGTTGACGAACACCATCACCGGAATTACCCTGGTTTCCCATTTGTGTTGCAACTTTATGTTTGGCTGCAAGTTTAGTTAATAGACGTGACTCGTAAACTGAATGAGTGAGTGGCTTTTGACAATATACATGCTTCCCAAGGGAAAGTGCAGTTGCAGCTATACCTCCATGAGAATGGTCAGCAGTAGCAACCATCACAGCATCAATTGACTTGCCCAGTTCATCGAACATTTTACGCCAATCCCAATAACGTTTTGCATTAGGAAACTCTTTAAAACATATGTCCGCATATTTCCAGTCCACATCACATAAAGCAACAATGTTTTCCGTAGCCATACCTACCAGATTAGGATGCCCTTTCCCACCGATACCTACACCGGCAATATTTAGCTTGTCACTTGGGGCTTTATATCCAATACCACTTATTACATGACTTGGAAGAATAGTCATTCCAGCAGCAGCCACCGCTGCTTTTTTTAAAAAATCGCGACGCGAATTATCTTTATTTGACATGACCATGTATATTTTGAGTGATTAAAGCTCTTTTAACTTAATATTTCGATACCAGACTTTGGTTCCATGATTTTGAAGAGAAATATATCCTTCATCATACTTTCCATAATCCGGAAAATTTGCCCATTTTCCGCTATTTCGAAGCTTTTTCCATTCTTCGGAATTCTTTATATATTTAACAACTATTTCTCCATTAAGGATTTGAGTAACATTGTTACCGTCAATAACCAGCAGAAGTTGATTCCATTCGCCGATAGGTTTGTAAGGTCTTACCAATGGGGGATACATGGCATAGTTTGCTCCACAGATTTGCCAATCCTCTAACGGATCAGGCCAGTTGTCCTGGTCAATTATCTGAAATTCAGGGCCTGTCTCGTAGGGAAACTTGTATTTTTTATCTTCAGCAACCTGAAATATGATACCACTATTGGCACCTTTAGTAAGTTTATAGTCAACACTAAAAGCAAAATTAAGGTACTTTTTATTGGTAATAATGTCCTGATCTTCAGCTCGCCCCTCGCTGGTCATTGTAAATGCTCCATCCTGAATAATCCAGCAATCAGGGAATCCACTGAGATTATATCCATGCCAGCCATCTGTTGTTGTTCCATTAAACAATAATTCCCATCCCTTTTGCTTCTCGTTTTTGCTTAAGGTATTGGGGGGAACATTTCTGTCCAATTCCGAATAAAGAGACATAGCATCCTTTTTTATCGAGGATCCGTAGAAAAAAATCAAAATCGTCAATATGCCCAGCAGTGATTTTGTGATTAGTTTTGTCATTTTTATTGATTATTAAATATTTATTATGTAAGGTAGTAAATTTCCCTGATTTTACAAATACCAGGTTGTAAATTTATCCCTTTAAAATCCTTGAGCTGGATAATAGTAGGGACAACATTGCTTACTTCATCTCGTTTACAGAAAACCTTACATGCTCATCAATCGGTAAATCAGGATTTTTGTAATCCTTTTCCCATGAACAACTAATTAATCTAAGTTGCTACTTATCTTTTTATAAAATAGAAAATGAGTATCTGGAATGATTAATAAAGAAAGATGTAGGGCTAAAGCCAAATTATTAAGGCCGTTGTATAACCCCAGCCTTAAGGCTGGGGTTAATGATAATGAGATGTTTGTGGACTTTAGTCCTTAAAATTATTTATTAATTTATACCAAAATAACTATCATTAGCAAGT
>JBGOZX010000064.1:0-22638 GCA_041480425.1 Bacteroidia bacterium | reverse complement strand
TGGATCACTTTCTCTGATAGTGGAACTACCCTGTCCTTGAACCCTTTCGACTGCCGTATCCGTAACAGCTTCCGGTCTCGTTCCAAATCGCCCGGAACAAGCTCGATCAACTCACTCCTGCGTAACCCGCACGCATATATCAGACTTAACATAGCCCTGTACTTCTCATTCACAGGTGCATCCAGTATCCTCACCGTAAAACGCCTTCTCCAGCAAGGTGATTACATCAGTACTGTCCGCTATATGCCAGCAACCCATCTGCTGACTCCACCTTGCATCCGGAAATCTTTTGACAACAGAGATCAATCCTGTGTCGTAACGGAATCTGAGGGCAACACGGTTTACTCCTTTGTGAATAACCCTTTCAACTATCACATTTTTCATATTATGCAGCGAGCAAAATATTGATAATCAAAGATAGAATATTATTCCGGTTATAGCACAGCCACGTCAGTCCCATAAGCATTTTTATTTAAATAATTATTGAATTAAAGAAAAAATACTGAAGTCTGGCTTTTGGTTTTCACATTTCATTACAAGTTACATAATTTCAGTGAAGTTGGGAATGATATTTGATTTTGATATAATGAAAAATCTTCCACCCGGAAATGAAATTATTTAAGTTGATAAAATATTTAAGTATTCGCGACAGGGTAAATACAGTCTTACAAATTTCTCTGACAATCAAAATCTCCTCTTCCTGACACTGAAGAAATCAGCTCTGCTTTGTAACGGCTTAGAATTATTAAATGCCTGTGGCAGTTACCACCATTCTTTTCTTAATCCAATTAATTACAAATTCAAATCCTGATTAGACGTGCCGTTTAAAAACTGGAATTGGTTCGATATTGAAATTTATAACCTGTTAATTGGAACCATTAACCCCTTTTCGTAATCCCTTAAGTTATACCTATTACCAGAGTTGTCGCAAATCATATGCCATTATTATTTACAGATCCGCGAATTACAGCAAGTTACTACAAGGTGTTCATGAATTACCGTATTGAATACTATCCTGTCAGAAACAGGAATCCATAAAGTAATGAAACGAAGAAAGGAATAATGGAAGAAATTTCCGCTATACTTGGCATAAACTCGAGGGTTATCACAAACATTAACCGCTGACAAATTGAATTTTGAATAAGCAATAATTGGAATTTAACTCATTTCACCTTTCCTGTAAATATACCAGTACGCCAGCGGAATAAAGAACAAACTCACAACCGTACCAAGCGACATTCCACCAATCAGTGCCAGAGCCATAGGACGCTGCAGATCCGAACCGATCCCCTGACTGGATAAAATAGGTGCAGTTGAAATCAGAGATGCCATCGCAACCATAATTATCGGCTTCAGCCTTAGCGAGCCGCCTGTATAAATAGCCTCTCTAAGTCCCATTCCTTCTGCCCTGAGGTTATTGATCGTATCAACTTTAAGGATCGAATCGTTAATTATCACTCCCGACATCACTATAAACCCGATCATGGTCATAATATTGATGGTACCTCCCCATAATTTTACAAGCAATAAAGCGCCTGCGATATCTATAGGTATTTCAAGCAGAACAATTAAGGGCTGAATTAATGATTCGAACTGGCTGCAAGTATGAAATAAAGCAAAAGAAGCGCCACTACAAGTATTACAGCCAGCTCCTGGAACAGTTTCTGCCCTGTAATGAGAGCGCCGCTGAAATCAACAGAAAGATCCTGGTCAGACGTAATAAGATTTCTTATTCCAGCAGTGACAACAGAAGGTTTATTTGTCTCCAGATTCATATTAACAGGCACATGCTCCCCGTTCATCCCTCCTTTTATTGTTTTATAGTCATGAATACGCTGAACACCAACAACCTCCTTAACCGGAACTGATTGTCCTGTCTTGGTCAGTACAACTTCACTTGATATAATATCGATTATCTGCTTCTCCTTATCCGACAGAACAATTGGCAAATGTTCGTAAGATGCCCCAAGCTCCCCGATATTATTTTGATTAAGAGATGTTTTAAGTGTGTTATTGCAAAAGCCGGGCGTATTGACCGCATTTAGCCTGTCAGATTACAATTAACATAAATAACTAAACAACAAGCACTTAACTCTGGCTTTTGGTGGTCAATTTGATCCGGCCAACTCTATAGTCAAGGCAACTGGCTTTTCCATCCAATGACAAGTAACTCAAAAAAAATCCGCAAAACTTGCGGCGAAAAGCAGAAGTATTCTCCCCAAAAATGCCATATTGCTAATGAGTCAATTTGAAAAAAACGTGGCCTCTTGAATTAAAAAACTTTCATACCTTTGTTTGTACGTGTTCTTTGGATGTTTTTTTGCTCAGGTGAACCAATCGGTGAACTTAAATTTCAGGAGCCTGTAAGTTACACATTATCAAGATATTGAAAGAAGGGTTACATTCCCTCTTTTGCCGGCATCTTCTTCAAGTCTGGCCGGGTATCCAGGATAGCCATATACAATGTCGACTACTTGTTTAGAGCTGCATTTAGGGCATTTCCCAGGCTTCTTTTGATATTCGTATCGCTTTATCAATATTATTTTATGATCTAATTCTTAACTTTCTCGGCCTTTTCATCTTTCTCATCTTCCTCTTTTGCTTCAGTCTTTTTGATAGTCTTACCACTATTGTCAAAAACAACCTCTAAAGATGATTCTCCTTTTTTCAAGGTCAATTCAAAACCTTTCATTTCAGGGCTTTCAAAGATTTCTATTAAGCCTTTTTTATAACCCTGAAAATCTTTGTTAAGAGTATTTGCAACTGCAGCAGGAAGTTCTTTTTCAGAAATTTCTGTTTCTGAATCAATCCATTTAGCTGAATTGTCGAAGCATGCGGACATCTTTTTGCCATCCATTTTGAATTCTGCTTCCCATTCATTCGCTGATTCACTGTCCCACTTTACTGATTGAGCAGCAGGATATTTTTTAGCAAACTCCTTTTTGACATTTTCCGGAAGATTCTTTTGACTGTATGCCGAAAAAGAGATCAATGAAAATGCTGCTACCAGAATAAAAAAGTTTTTCATATTATTTGATTTTTAGATTTATCCTGCGAAGATAAAACCCGAATCTGTAAAGATTTTGTATTTAGAAATTTACAATGACTTTATGCAGATTTTCTTCATATTCATATCTGATCTCCCATTTGTTAAGTTTACAAATCTCATTGACAATAGCGAGGCCAAGCCCATGTGAATCAGATGTTTTGTCGGTTTTATAGAATCTGTCAAAGAGCTTTGATGCTGGTACTGCGAGAAGCTTACCAGAATTTGAAATTTCAAGATGGCTCTTATCGAGACTGATATTAATAATTCCTCCTGAGGTATTATGCTTTACAGAATTGCCAATTAGATTAATAACCAATGATTCTGCCAGAAAAAAATTGGTTTCGAGAAAGCATTCCGGTTCAATATCTTTTTGAAGAATCAGAGATTTTTCAATGATATGGTCTTCAAATAATTTTATTTTCTCCACGAGAATCTCAGATAGGTTTACTGCTCTTTTTTCCGGAAACTGATCATTGGCAATTTTAGTCAGCAGCAAAAGAGTCTGTGTAAGTTTTGAAATTCGCAGAGCGTAAGTATAAGCCGAATTTATTAACTCAGCCTGATCTTTTGTTAAATCCGGATACTGTATCAGTGTCTCGAGTTTTGACTGAATAACCGCAAGAGGGGTCTGAATTTCATGAGATGCATCCTCAGTAAACCGTTTAAGTGACTGATAGTCGGAAATCACCTTCTGAGTTAGCTTTTCAAGAGTTTTGTTGAGTTCAGTAAATTCATCCGACTGACTTACAGAAGAAAGCCTGAAGTTGGGTCTGTCATGAGAAAACTCTTTAAGTTCATCCAGTGTTTTGTAGAATGGCTGCCAGATATTGAGGGAAAGCTTCCGGTTGATGAAATACAGACTTACGAGCAGAAGAATAAAAACTGACCCTATGACAATCGCAATTGTTGTAAGCAAATCGCTCTCTTCCAGTAAGGTATCCCTCGCTGCAATGAAGTATCTCCTCCCATTTATTGAAGCTACCAGACTTATTTGCCGAAAGGGAATATCTTCTTTCTCGCTCGCATCAAAAATAAGAGTGTCAACGGTTTCATATGACCTTTCTGATTGCCCCGGAACTTCTCTTGCTTCGATAAACGGAAAATAATTTGGTAAAGTGCCGTTTCTTTCAATGGAAAGTTTTGCATCACCGATATCAGACTTAAGCTTTTCATTCAGCTGGTCTTTGAAAAAAAATGAGAGAACGAAATAGATAATGACTCCAGCTATTACAAATGCTATACCTGAAATAAGGAAGTAGGCCCTATTCGTTTTTTGGAGGAGCCTCATTTTTCTGAAAATTTATAACCTATACCATATATATTATGGAGGTAGTCGCTGCCATTATTCAGCTCAATTTTTTTTCTGATGTTTTTTATATGGCTGTAAATGAAGTCATAATTATCAGCATAGGAAATATTATCACCCCAGACATGTTCAGCAATTGATTCGTGTGTAATTACTCTATTCCTGTTAATAATGAAATAAAGCAAAATTTCGTATTCTTTCCTTGTCAGGTCAATGATCGTTCCTTTAACAAAAACTTCACTGGAATCGATATTTATTTTTATTTCGTTGAAAATTAATTCATTTGCCCCGTTAAAATGTTGTCTTCGTGTAAGTGATTTAATACGTGAGTTCAACTCGGCAAGATGAAATGGTTTGGTTATATAATCATCTGCTCCCATGTCAAGTCCTTTAATCTTGTCATCCAAAGAGTTCTTTGCAGAAACAATCAGCAACCCGGCTTGTCTGTTCCTGTCTTTAATAAGTTTGATAAGATCGAGTCCGTCACCACCTGGCAGTGTCAGATCGAGAATAATAATATCATAATTGTAGGCTGATAAAGAATCTTCTGCTTCAAAATAGGAGCAGGCTGTTTCACACAGGAATCCTTCTGGCTCGAGGAAATTTTTTAATGTTCTAACCAGTTCTTTCTCATCTTCAATAATCAGGATCTTCATTGCATTTTATTCAATAGGTAAAGATAGATCGTAATTCCGGAAAAAATCTGAAAGATGTTTATCCTCTTGATTAAAATCAATTACAAGCTGATTTCCCATCAACAAACCCGCGTATCATTAAAACCAATTATAAATGAAAAAGTAATTATAAAAAAGCCTCTTATTGGTTTTCAAATTTGAGTTGTTCCTCTTTCTGCTTATCATTGCTTTTCCCAAAATTAAAAACAAAACCGGTATAAATAATTCTTGGGCTCCGTCTCCTGATTATTTTGTCGTATAATATCGGTGTGTTAAGCTCTGTATTGTTGCGTAGAGTATTGAAAACATCTGAAACTGTCAGAATCAGTGATGCTTTTCTTTTCCACAAGTATTGTCTTACACCCATATTTACAAAGAATGTTGGTAACATCTTGCCTTGAGGAGTCAGCCTGGTAGAAGTGTAGTTTGAATTTACCTGGATTATAGTTGTCTTGGTAATTTTGGTATTGGCATTCATATTGACATTCCACACAAAGTTTGATTTGTTGTTAGTATATCCAAGACTGGAAGCATCAATCCGGTTAAAATAGGTATTTGAACTAAGATTGACTATGGTGGATTTTCCGATTTCAGAGGAAAGGATCAGTTCCAATCCGGTCGAATTGCTCTTTGATAGGTTTTCGCGTGTTGTGAGTAATATTGAGTCGTTTATGTACCGGGTAATTTCGGTTTTGCCATTGTAGGTGTAACGATCGTATAGTGTGGCAATAAAAGTTGTTTTGTTACGCTTAAAACTATAGCCCGCTTCAACAGAATGAATATCCTCCGGTTTCAGATGAGGATTGCCTGCTCTTAAATTTAATGGATCGGCGTATTCAGGGAAAGGATTCAGTTCATCACCTTCAGGCCTGTTAACCCTATGACTGTAGTTTAGCTGGAGCTCATTATTTTCATTTAAGGTATACGACAGATGTAAAGTGGGATATAACCTGAAATAATTATTTGGAATTATAGTGTTTGTTGTAATCAGATGCGATTTAACAAATGCCTGTTCTGCACGTAGCCCGGCAAGCAACCCGAATTTACCCATTGTATGTTCTAAAGTTGCATATAGTGCATGAACATTCTGGATATATTTAAAACGGTTAGATTTCTCAATATCTTTGATCCAGGTACCGGTACTGGTGTTAAGAGATTCCCCGAAAAAATTCAAGTCACTCAAAGCGGATTCCAAAACGTAACCTGTTTCAAATTTTGTGTTATCAGATAACGGATTTTTGTATTCTATATATAATTGAGATTCTTTATCTCCCTGGTGAATCAGAGTATTGTCGAGTGTCAATGGTGATACAGGAACTCTGTATTTTGTTGAATAATGGTTGTCCTCTTGTTCTACTGAATTGGATGTGGTATATTCGATATTGAGTTCATGGTCTTCACCAATTACATGCTTATAAGTGGCGGTGAATTCAAGATCTTTTTCATATTCCGGATCGCGCCTGGTCCGATCGTAATCCATAGTGGTGATCCCTTCTCCATCAGAAATCAGATTTGAATTTATTTCATGTCTTACAAAGCTTCTGTAATTATAACTTCCTGAAATGCCAAATGAATTTTTTTCATCGAGATTAAAATCGACACCTGTACGCACAATATGGGATAATGGACGGGAAAGATCAGAAACAGTCTGTTCTGTTGTACTCAGGATATTGGATATACTATCTTTTCGTTGACGGAAATCGTTTGTCAGACGATGTCTTTCATCTTGTCTGATACTGTAGCTTCCAAAAATATTGAACCTGCCGGAATTATAATTTGTTGTTAAACTGGCATTTGAACGCCAGGCATTGCCAACATTGGCTATAACTAAACCATTGAATCCCAGATCTTTATTCTTTTTCAAAATAATATTGATTATACCGGAAGTTCCATCTGGCTTGTACTTTGCGGATGGATTGGTTATAATTTCTATTTTTTCGATAGTATTTGCAGGCATCTGCTGTAAAACTGCTGCCCTGTTTGCTCCCATAAGGCTCGATGGCCTGCCGTTGATCAGGATTAGCACATTACCCGATCCGCGCAAACTTACATTCCCTTCAATATCAACCTGCAGTGAAGGTATATGCTGCATAAGTTCGCTTGCAGTACCCGAAGTGGTCATTATATCTTTTCCAATGTTGAATGTTTTTCGATCGATGGAGTTTGTGAAAGTGGATTTTTCCCCTATTACTTCCACATTATTAAGTTCCTGAACAGATGATTCAAGGAAAAGTTCCCCCAGATTCATAATCTTGTGTTGAGCATCTATAATAAAAGGGGGACTTGATTTTTTTGCATATCCTATAAAACTGTAACTGATATAATATTCACCGTTGGCAATATTTTCAAGAATATATTTTCCTTTTGAGTCAGTAACCGTTCCATCAATAACGGTGTCATCGATTTTTTTCTGAATTACAATTGTGGCAAATTCAATTGGTTTTTTCGTCTGGTTATCAATTATTATTCCTGATATAGTTCCTGAATTGCGGTTCTGACCATTCAGAATAAGTACATTAGATGCAATCAAACAAATGATAAATAAATACTTTCTCATGGATAATTTTTAAATAATTCATGCAAAAATGCACCACAACTTTGAATACATTCTGGATTTTAAAGATTTCTATTAAAATTTTACCTGAAAGAATAAACCTGTTTCAAAATGGATTATATTTCTACCCATATTTCAACATGTATGGCGGCATGATCTACCATTCTAAAAAAAATGCTATGCCCAATAATAGGTATAGTTAGTTGCCTCGGCTAAGGACAGGGAGGTAATTTAATGAAAGTTTATAAAAGGAAGACCTCCCGTAACTGTAAGGCATATTTGCAGATCACAACCAACCCCGCTAAAACCTAAAGCTGCAAAAAAGCCTTCCAGCCCGTCCCGCCTGGATAATGAGAAAAAGGACTACAGTTCATAATTACCTTATTACGAGACAATTTTAAAATTAACTCTACACCTGACACGAGTTTTTGGTTTATATCCTTAATCAAATTTATCAAATTATAACTACTGCCAAAAAGCGGTATAATTAAGCGACAGGAAAGAATCTCCAAAACAAAAAAAGCCCCCGGAGCCGATTTCCGAAGGCAGGCAATAGGTCAACTTTGTTGTTTTTCCTTACAAATTATTGACAAACGTTTTGAAATGTTGTAATTTAGCATAACAAAAACATTCTCTGCAATAGAATTCGATTCAGATTAGTTTATTCCATTATTAATGTTAATCAACTAATTTTCGTTTTATGAAAACCCAGATCATTGAAAAGAAAAAGCTTACAGGGAAAAAACTTGTGCTCTTAAACACTGAAGCTAAGAGAGATACGTTATTTAAAGCTGCCAAAAATTCATCTGTTAATCTGGCTCATTTTAACGATTACGTAGAAAAACCTGAGAAATACGTTCAGGCTTTCACGGAGGGGGACGGAATTTATTTTGAAGGTTTGAATGTAGCGGTAATGAATTATAACAAAGAAGAAGAGCTCACATACATGAAAAAGGGGATCGATCAAAAGGAAATCCTGATAACAGAGCCTGAGCGTTATGTTTATAAGATCGACAGTTATGACTATCTAAGAGGCTACCGCGATGGCATCAGTTCTTTGATTGAGAATTACAGTAAGATCGAAGGGGAATTGAACATACAGGATCAGGCTCTCAGCAAACCTGGAAAGAAATTCGTTGATGATGATCTGTCATCCTGGGGAATAAAGGCGACAAAAGTCCTGGACACCCCCTATACCGGGAAGAATATTAACATTGCTATCCTCGACACCGGCTTGTTTAAGGATCATATCGATCTGAAGGGCAGGAAAATAACCACCAGGAAATTTGTCAGTTCCGGCACTACCGGGGATGCTGACGGACATGGTACCCATTGCGTGGGTGTTGCCTGCGGATTTAATGACGAAGCGGGTATGCGGTATGGTGTGGCTTATATGTCCAATATATTTTGTGGTAAAGTACTCAATGACCAGGGTGAAGGAACTGACGGAAGCATTCTGGCCGGTATTGAATGGGCTATGAAAAACAAGTGCAGGGTAATCAGCTTATCTTTGGGTGCTGCGTCTGAGGTAGATGAGCCCTACTCAAAAATTTATGAGAATGTAGCAAAAAGGGTTATGACCTTGGGAGGTCTGATTGTTGCTGCAGCCGGCAATTTAAGTACTCGTCCGGGTTATACAGCGCCTGTCGGACATCCGGCCAACTGTCCTTCAATTATGGCAGTCGGTGCAATTGACAGCGGTTTGAAAATTGCGAGCTTTTCATGCGGAGGTTTAAACAAAAACGGGGGACAGGTTGATCTGGTGGCGCCCGGAGTATCGATTTACAGTATGATCAATCAGCAGCATGAACATGACAAGTGGGATGGTACCAGTATGGCTACCCCATTCGTATCGGGAATCGCCGGATTATATTTTGAACAGAATTCCGAGGTCATGCCGATGGATGTCTGGTCCATGCTCACGCAAAACGCAAAGAGGTTGAAATTAAGTTCGATTGACGGAGGATCAGGTCTGGTACAGGCACCAATTGATTAAAACATTATGGGAAAGACAGTTAAACAAAATTTTATCGCCTCTGTTCGTGATGATCATATGGATCAGATTGAACAAATAGCCGATAAACTGAGATCAAAAGGATGCGAAATCAACGAAGTTCTTGAATTATCCGGAGTAATCACCGGAAAGGTTAGTCAACGGGTAAATCTCGATGACCTGCTTGTTGAAGGAATCGCATCGATTGAAAAACAACGGGTATTGAAAAAGAATTAAACCTTTAATTTATGATGGGATGTCCGGGTTTGATGAAGGATACAGGAAAGATTTCCTGGGAAGGAATCGCCAGTTAAAGCTACCTGTTTTAAATGCAAAACAGAAGAAGGATCTGGTAAAATTCGATGTAAATAAATATGTACTGGATTATATACATTACAGTGCTGTAATGTCAAAAGCACGTAGATTTGCTTATTACACAGCTGTAAACATTAATGGAATAACATGGCGTAATAATCCAAGAAAAGGCAACTGGAAGAAGGATAATCGTATCAACGGGCAAGAGCAGTATGGAAGGGAGTTGTATGACGCTAAAAAAAGTGATTTCGATCAAGGACATCTGGTAAGGCGCGAGGATCCGGAATGGGGAGACACCAATATAGCTGTTAAGGCAGGGGTAAGCACCTTCATGTACCCCAATTGTGTACCTCAACATAAAAAGTTGAACCAGGAAATCTGGGAGGATCTGGAAAGTAATATTTTGCATAAAGGAGCCAATGGTCAGAAACTGAAGATATCTGTATTCACAGGTCCGGTATTATCAGATAATGATGGTATTTTTGTTACTAAAGTGAAAGATCAGGAAGTCAAAATTCCGAACTTATTCTGGAAGATCGTAACCTGGGTGAAAACCGACGGTAAGATGTATGCTGTGGGATTTGTACAAAGCCAGGAGAAATTTCTGATCGAGGGCGGAATAATCAAAAAGCTTTTTGTGCCCAGTAGACGTAAGCTCAGGGAACTGTCAGATGATGACATCTTTGAGCATCTGAAATTCAGGGACGGTAAGACCTACCAGGTCAGAATTGAGGAAATTGAAAAGCTTACCGGGTTAAAATTCGAATGGCCTGGTGTAATAAAACCCTATAAAAATATCGAACCGGCCAGGATCAGGGGCAGAAAGATGACCAGGAGCCAGAACCTTCGTAGTGCTCAAAAAGGCTTCATGCCACTGAAGATGAGGTTGATATTAGGAGGATTGGTGTTAGGATGAAAGGATACTTAGCTGCATTAAAGATTGATTTATTTAATAAAAACCACGATTAGACTTTTTTATATTATTAATAAGTAATTGGAAGTAAATATGAAAAATTCAAATCCTATTCCTTTCCTGATAATGTTTCTATTATCAGGTACGATATCTGTGTTTGCTGTAACTGAAAAAGACCTGCAAACTGACAGTCTGATTATTAAAAACCAGGAGAAAGCAAAAGCCCTGGTAATTGGTGCAAAGTCCCTTAAAAAGAACCGGGCTGCCAATACAGCTGTTTTCGGCGATCTTTTGGAGGTTAAAATAAATAACCTCGATTACTTATTAAGTTCCGATGATACATGCTGTATTGACATGGCTGATACATTGATATTATTAAGCTTCAATGGGATGCCATATCATGATATACCTGCCATAGGTTTTAACCGGACGACAAATTCAGTTATATTTCACCTTAATCGCAATTCGAATTCCCTGAAAAGAATTGCCCAACAGTTTACCTATCCCTGGGAGAAAATCCAAATTTCCAATGTAAGCATTTGTATCAGAGGAAATCCGCCTTTGCCGACCAGGGTAACAAAATTTATGCTTCATTATTTCTCCCCATGGATTTTCCTTTTATCCTTAATCTACGTATTGGTAATTATAGTGGTTTATTTAATCCTCGTGAATTCTACAAATTTTATAATGGTTAAAAAAAATAACCGTTTCAGTCTCGCACAATCCCAAATGGCATTCTGGACCTTGCTGATTTCGTCTTCTGTAGTCTATATCTGGTTAACCACCAACAACCTTCCCGACCTGACAGCATCAACACTTATGCTAATGGGAATCAGCCTTGCCACAATAGCCGGTGCAAAATCGATCCCCTATTTTGATAAGAATAAACCGCCAGCAAAGCTCAAACAAGAAGGCTTTTGGAAAGATATTCTTTCTGACGCCAACGGTGTAACTATCCATCGTTTTCAAATGGTTTTATGGACTATTATTCTGGGTTTCATTTATGTGCAAAAGGTAATTTTTTACCAGCAAATAACTGAATTCCCAGAAACCTATCTGGTCCTTATGGGTATAAGTTCCGGTGGCTATGTATTGTTAAAAACTGTTGAAAACCGGGTTCAGACAAATGGTTCAAAGACCTCTTCAGATTATAAAGAATTACCTGCTAAGGATTAATTAATTAACTCCAATGAAATCAAAAAAGCAATCAATTCAAACACTCTCAACGGGTATTGACAAATCACGACGGGCCTTCATTAAGGACAGTGCAGCGATAGCTGCAGTTACGGCCGCTGGACCGCTTATGGATCTTTTTCCGGTCATTTCAGCAGAACAGTCTGGTGCAAGCATGATGAACGGTATCCAGGTTGGCGCTGTGTCATTCGTGGATGAAGGCGTCGAAAATGTGCTCGACATCCTGCAAAAGCGCGGAGAGATAAATACTATTTTTCTTACAACCTTCACGTACGGTCGCGGCCTTTCCGGCCGACAGATACCAGGACAACCGTTTCCAGATCATGGCTCACAGCTCTCCGATGAAAAGACTTTTTATGGTGGCAATTACGCTACCCCACATCCCGTATTCTATCGTAATACAGTACTTAAGGAGACTCGCGCCCCCGAGCACGGAAATCTCGATATTGTTGCAGCTGTCTTACCAGCTGCCAGAAAGCGAGGTATGAAGTTATTCTGCTCAGTGGAAGATGTTTGGCGCGATGATATTCCGGGTATGATGGAATGCTCTGAAGTTGACCTCCGAGGTCAAAAAAGAAATACGCTGTGTCTCTTCAATCCCAATGTACGTGCATTCTGGACCGGACTGGTCACTGACCTATGCACTTCCTACGACATTGACGGTATCCTGTTTTTCAACGAGCGTAATGGCTCTCTTATAAGCGCGTTAGGAGCCAGCCATAGCCAAAGTATTGCTTCATCGAGAGTAACCTGTTTCTGCGAACACCACCAACGGGCAGCAAAAGAGCAGGGTATAAACTTTGAACGTGCTAAACAGGGATACGAGATGCTCGATCAGTTCGTGCAGGTATCACTCAAAGGTCAACGGCCAGGCGATGGTTATTATGTCGAATTTCAGCGGCTTCTTTCGGAATGGCCTGAAATTGTTGCTTGGGATAAACTCTTTGATTTGGGCAAACACCAGGTTCTGGCCGAGGTTAATGCAGCTGTTAAAGCAGTTCGTAAAAACTTACAAGTCGGTTTTCATATCGAGCATGTGAACTCTTTTAATCCTTACTCCCGCGCCACACGCAGCTACTACGATCTTGCAACCAAATCGGACTTCCTGAAGGTTGTTGCTTATAATAATTGTGGTGGCGAACGTTACGAAAGATTCATCCGCAATATAGGCTCAACTATTTTCCGGGATGTTCCATTGGAAGAATTAATGCGATTTAATAACCACCTCCTGAACTACGGCGATGAAGCGCCATTTGATAAACTTGCTACTGCCGGCCTGTCGGCAGATTATGTCTTTCGCGAAACCCAACGCGCTCTGGCAGGCGTACAGGGAAAGTGTCTTATCCTGCCAGGTATCGACATCAACCTCCCGACAGGAAAAAACAGTCGCAAAGCGTCGCCCGAGGATAGTTATGCTGCTACTCTTGCTGCCTGTAAGGCTGGCTCACATGGAGTCATCTTATCACGCAAGTACTCTGAAATGAGGCTGGCAAATCTTGACGCCGCAGGACGTGCTATACGGGATGCTGCTAAAGGATAAATGTAAGCAAGGATTTTCAAACATATTTGCCCTTTTTGTGATGGTTCTTTGAATATTTACCTACTACGGTGAACCAATTGGTGTATTTAGTTTCCTGCAGTTCGTAAATAATTGATTAAAGGCGCGCTTCCGAATTGTTTCCATGTTGGCAACATATCCCAGAGCAATTCTCTGACACATGCAGCAATAGGTTTTTTCTTCATTTTGAAATTTTTAAAGATCTATCATCACTTTCATAGTTTTATCACCTTGTTCCTCAATGAACTTATAGGCATTTATGTAATTTTCAAAAGGAAAAGTTTTCGTAAGAAGAGGGGCTGTAATAATTTTATTTGTTGCAATCATCTCAGCAGCTTCTTCATAATTCTCATGACGGTACATCATAGAACCATAAACATTCAGTTCATGCTCGCCTAAATAAAACATGTTTACAACGGGGTTTCTGGAGTAGACTCCAATAATTATTATCTCTCCACCTTTTTCCACATGTTGTATAAGTACATCCAGTGATATCTGAACCCCTGCGGCCTCAAATCCTACCTGAAAACCTTCATCCCCAAAAAATGATTTGATACCTTCTTCAAAGGAAGTTTTATTTATATTAAGTGCTCCTTCGATCCCGCATTGTTTGGCTATATCCAAACGATAATCACTCACATCTGTTATCAATATTTTTCTGGCGCCTCTGACTTTTGCAAATTGGGCTATAAGGTTTCCAATAGTTCCGGCACCGGAAACAACTACATTTTTCCCATTCAGGCTGGAAGCACGACTGGTTGCATGAGCGCCTACTGCTGCAGGTTCAATCATCGCTCCCTGCTCAAATGTCATAATGTCAGGGAATACTACTATTCTGTCTTCAGATATAACAAACAGATCCTGAGCAACTCCCGGGGCCTGAAAACCCTGAACCTTTAATTTCTGGCATGTATTATACTGCCCTCTTTTGCATGGCCTGCATTCGCCACATACCAGCTGTGGTCTTCCTGTTGCTTTCATACCTGGTAACACTTTAACAACAGTATTTCCAACAGCTTCAACGATAGCTGAATATTCATGCCCCTGAACGACAGGAAATGGAGTCGCCGGATGTTTGCCATGATAAACATGAATATCAGAACCGCAAATACCAATTTTTTTTATTCTCAGTAAGATTTCGTTCCCCTGTAATTGTTCTGGCTCCGGTATTTCACGGTACTCAATTACTCCGGGAGACAACATGATTGCTTGTCTCATATATTATATTTAAATTATTGTATTATATTAATCAACTTATGAAAATGTCATTAGTTCCATGATAATCTTTTTAACCAACAATTTGGTCCAGCTTCCTGATTGTTTCATCTATTCCATATTTACGGATACGATCAATTATGGGTAAATAGGTATCAACAAATCGTTTTGAGTGAACCAGATCATTGAAGACAGTTTCAATCTTTAGAAATGCGAGAGGGTCACCGCTGATTGAAGCTATTGCATTATCATGTAAAACAACCCCCATCTTATCCACTATTTCGTAATTATGTCCGGGTGTACCGGCCAGTTCTAAATAATGACACCATGCAGCCACTATCAATGTACTCCGTTTAATTTGACCACTTCTTCCCAACTGTTCTTTTATAGTAGGCAATAAAAACTTAGGTATTTTGGCTGAACTTTCAAGGCATATTCTGGAAAGCTGGTCTTTAATGTTCGGATTTCCGAATCTTTGAATCAGGCTATCTTTGTAATCTTCTATCTTGATTCCTTCAACTTGCCCTAAAACAGGTGTTACTTCATGATCCATAAATTCACGAAGGAAAGATCTGAACAGAGGGATTCTGACAGTTTCATCAACAGTATTGCAGCCATAAAGTGAACCTAAAAACCCCAGTAAAGAGTGTCCTGCGTTCAGCAATCTTATTTTCATTTTTTCATATGGACCTACATCAGGAACAAACTGAACTCCCACGGATTCCCAATCCGGTCTTCCGTTTGAATAATTATCTTCTATAATCCACTGAATAAAAGGCTCACATACCACAGGCCATGCATCTTCAATACCGTAGACAGATTTAAGATTCTCAATATCTGATGGTGTGGTCACAGGTGTAATTCTATCGACCATGCAATTCGGAAAAGTAACCTGTTTTTCAATCCAGTCAATCAATCCTGGTTCTGCTTCTTTAACATAGGCCAAAAGCATTCTTTTCGATATATCGCCATTTTTCTGAATGTTGTCACAGGATTGAATGGTTAATCCTGCTATTCCTCTGTCTTTACGGCGTTTCAACGCCTGTGTAATATACCCGAAAACCGTCCTGGGATTTTCAGGATTCCTAAGGTCTCTTTGAATTGCAGGTTCTGTTATCTGAAATTCACCTGTAGATGCATTAAAATTATAACCTCCTTCTGTAATGGTAAGCGTAATGATTTTAATATCAGGATCTGCCATCTTTTCCAGTACGGATTCAGGGTTTTCGGGTGCATAAAGATATTCGATGATAGAGCCAATAACCCTTGCATTTAAAGTGCCATCTGATTCAGTAACCATTAAAGTATATAAACCATCCTGATTCGCTAAAGTATCAAATATCTTACGGTCAGTATCCAGCAATGCTATACCGCATATCCCCCAATCTGTTACGCCGTGATGTTGTAGTACCTGATCCGTAAAAAAAGCCTCGTGTGCCCGGTGAAACCCGCCAACACCTATATGTACTATACCAGCTTTTATATTTGACCGGTCATAGACAGGGATTGCCACTTCATTGGGAAGCAGTGACAAATTCTTTGCATTTAATTTTCTAATCTTCTGCATAAACAATTAATAGGTATTTCTCTGAAATCGTTGTAATAACACAGCTAAGATGATGATCAAACCCTTGATAACCTGCTGTGAATAGGCCGGAATGTTCATAAGGTTCATGATATTACCGATCATTCCCAAAATCAATACTCCCAGAAGTGTATTAATTGCCGACCCTTTACCACCGCTTAAACTTGCACCACCGATCACCACAGTGGCTATTACATCCAGTTCCATTCCTACTCCCATAACCGGAGAGCCAACTGCTGTTCTTGCTGTAGTTATAATACCGGCAACAGCAGACAAACCACCTGCAATAGCATACACACTAAACTTGTAAAGAGATACATTTATTCCCGATAAACGAACAGCCTCTTCATTGCTACCGATGGCTATAATAATACGTCCAAAAACATTATATCTCAATAAAACTGAAGTGATGGCAAATATTAAAACCAGAACCAGTGAAGGATTGGGAATGCCCAAAGAATTACCACTACCAAAGTCCGTCAATTCCGAAGCACTTTCACCTACAAGGATGGGAGCCCCCTTTGAAAAGATGAAACCAAGTCCTCTTACTATAGACATTAGAGCAAGGGTTGCAATAAACGGAGCCATTTTATGTATTGATACCAGATAACCCGATAAGCTTCCAACCAGAAGTCCACATGCCAGCGATGCTATTATTACAAGAGGCAAAGGCATCGTTTGAGTAAATAAGGCGCACAATACGCCAACCATGGCAACGATTGAACCCACTGAAAGATCTATGCCTCCCGTCAGGATCACAAGTAACATACCCATGCTAATGATACCAACTGGGGTAACCTGTCTTACCAGGTTAAATAAATTGGTAGAGGTGAAAAACACATCTGATACAATTGCCGAAACCACGAGCATAATCAGGAAAATAAAAACTGTATTATACTTTATGACAAATTGTAAATATCTTTTTAAACTAATTTTTATATTCATTTTTGAAAACTCTTAATTGAATTATAGTTAATTTAAATATGAATTAAAAAATCATCAGACAACTGACTACCGTGGTATGACATTTTCAACTGCACCTATAGACAGACGCAAGATATCCTCTTCCGAATATTCATTTTTCGCCAGTTCGCCCTGAATTTGTCCTTTCCGCATCACAAGTATCCGATCGCAGATACCCATTAATTCTGCAGTTTCGGAAGAAATCACTATTATTGCCACACCTCTGTATGAAAGTTCATTAATAAGATTATAAATCTCAACCTTTGCTCCCACATCAACACCGCGTGTAGGTTCATCTATAATTAAAACTTTGCAACCACGGTTCAGCCATTTTGCCAGTGAAACTTTTTGCTGATTTCCTCCACTTAATTTACCGACTTCCTGATTTTCATTTTCCGTTTTAATAGCCAGTTTCCTGATCAGTTCAATTGAATTATTACTCTCTTTTTTCGCTTTAATAAAGCCAAAATGATCAGCGATTCCTTTAAAATCAGTTAAGCTTATATTATGTTTTATACTCAATGAAAGTATCACACCGTGTTGTTTTCTATCTTCCGGTACCATACCGATTCCTTTGCTCACTGCCTTTCGGGGAGACCGGATTTGAAGTTCTTTCCCATATAAATATATTTTCCCTTTTTTTCGCTTATCAGCAGCAAAAATAGCCCTTACTGTTTCACTGCGACCACTGCCGACCAGACCGGCAATACCGACTATCTCGCCTTCATTTATAGAAAGTGAAACACCTTTTACCTTATCTGCCAGATGAATGTCAATTGCTTTTAATACTTCTTCCCCGATAATTGAATCACGTAAGGGGTACATCGCCTCCAGCGATCTCCCTAACATCAACCTGATAATTGAATCTCTGTCGGTTTCAGATACCGATAAGCTACCGCTGGAGGTTCCGTCTTTTAATACAGTTATCCGGTCGGCAATCTGAAAAACTTCACTTAAATGATGTGAAATGTAAATAATTGCAACGTCTTCTTTTTTAAGTCTTTCCAATGTGTCAAAAAGCTTTTGAATCTCCTGCGGACCCAAAACTGCAGAAGGTTCATCGAGGATCAGCACTCTTACATGCTCGGATAAAGCTTTTGCAATTTCCACAATCTGTTGCTGTGCAATACTAAGGTCGCCTGCTTTTGAGGAAGGATTTATACTGAAGCCAATACTATTAATGAGTTCTTCTGCTTTCTTCTTCATTTTGCCCCATTTCATCCAGAAACCGGTCGTGCCCAACTGATTTAAGAACACATTTTCGGCAACCGATAATTCTGGAACCATTGAAAACTCCTGGTAAATAATACCAATTCCCAGTTTCTTACTGTAGTGAGTATTCTTAATATGGACTTCTATGCCATCAATAAATATCTGACCGGTATCTTTTGCGTAGGCACCGGAGAGTATTTTCATCAGGGTAGATTTACCTGCACCATTCTCTCCAATGAGAGCATGGATTTCGCCAGGCATAACTTTTAATGTGACATTCTTTAATGCTGTAATCCCACCGAATGACTTAGAAATATTTCTTAATTCTACTCTGTTCACCATACCGACACAATAATCAATATATTTTCAATCCTATATAATAGAATCTTAAATGTAATAAGTCCGGACGAGATTGTTTTACAGAATTTCCCGGTTAAAAAATAGCTTTCGGGTCATAATATTTATCCACGTTATCTTTTGTAATTAAAACAGCAGGAGTATAGATCAATTTGTCAATTTGTTTTTCGCCATTCAAATATTTAACCACGGCCTCAACAACTAATCTTCCTAACTCCTTAGGACTGTTAAGTGCAGTTGCGCCAAATTTTCCTTCCTTTATCAATTCATATGCTTCTTTTTGCCCATCGAAACCGACAACAGTAATATTTGCTGCTTTACCTGATTCATTAATTGCTTTAAGGGCCCCCATTCCCATTGCATCATTTTCAGCTACAAGCAAATTAATATCAGGGTTTGCAACCAATATATCTTCCATTGCTTTTAATCCGCCATTATTAGTCCAGTTACCCCAGCCCTGTGATACGATAGTCAGGTCGACATTGCCCTGGGACATTAATTGCATTTCCGAAAGACCACGAATGAATCCAAGTCGTTTTTCTTTTCCTACAGGGTTACCCTGACTACCGCTGATCAGGGCAGCTTTTATTTTTGTTCTTCCCATTTTATTCACAATCCATTCTCCTATTAATTCCCCGTTACCCATGTTGTTTGCCTGAATGGAGGTAATAAAATTTGCTGTCGGATCAATATAGCTGTCAACTATAAATACCGGGACGCCAGATTTTACAACAGCATTTACAGCAGGCACCAGAGCTTTATGGTCGAGTGGGTTCACTATTAATATATTTACACCGGCTGCAATCAGATCTTCAACTGAAGTGATTTGTTTGATAATATCGTCCTGTCCGTCTGCTGAAAGGAATTTCATTCCAAATCCTTCCGCATATTTTTTAATATATTGCGAAAGCACAACATAGAAAGGTGCATTAAGTGACGGTGTACAATAACCGATTTTAATCTTTGTCAGATCTATCTTATTTTTTACATAGGTTGTATCGCCACTGAGGCTTCCTGGTTTTTCTGTATGAGGCTTTGGATTGCATGCCATCAGACCAAAGAGAATTATGCTGATGTAAGGCAGAATAAAATTTCGCTTTTGAAAAGTGACGGCTACTTTTTTTTCTTGTTGTTTTTGCATCTCAATCATTTAAAAGTGAATAATAAATAAATGATCTTATTAAGAAACATTTATGATTCACGACGGTTATCCTGTTTTAGTTACGTTTAATATCATTGATAATCCGGCATTTTACAAAACCGGACAATCTGACTACTTCGAAGTTGTTATTTCTTATAGAGTTTTCTCTTTCTTAAAAGTAATTAAACAAATTTAGCCAATTTAATTTAAAGTTTCAATTTCTCTTTGTCTGGTTCTGACCTTTCTGAGTGATTCTCCTTTTAATAAACACTTCAACCCATCACATTCCCATTGCCGGCTTTAGCTTCAAAGGCTAAAGCCAGCAGCTCCTGTACCCTGCTTTGTCACCTCTGTCAACAATTCTAATTTCCGAGACTAAACTGACCTATCCGACAAGCTTAATTAATCCAATGACAAATACCTGTATGGCACCGATCAGATAAATGGGTGTTGTTTGTCCTGCTAATACCTCTGTTAATATAAGGCTTACTGATATAACCCTAAGCATGCTTAACGAATAAGCTCGTTACATTTATTGACCAGAGTAATCAGATCTTCTGTATTTTTTATATTAAGATTGTTTTGCTTAATGAACTGTTTTATTTCTTTTGACTTTTCCGGAAAGATTTTCAGAATCTGACTGTTGCTGTTTGCCTTGTAAAATGTATTGTCTCTTCTGATCCAGAATTGGGACGCGTCGGTTACATGATATTCGCTTGGAAGCTTTAGTTTATACATACTTCCTGAATTGATCAGCATTGAGAGAGAAGTTGTAGCACTGGTTTCGGATGTTCCTCCGTATCCTGCAGGGCTTCCGGCTGGTAACAGGTTACATTTATGTTGAATAAAAAGAGCTACCCGATCATTTACCAATACTTCATAAAAAACCTTATCGTGAGGTATAAATTTCCTGGATTCGATATAAACTGTATCGATTTTATCCAGTTTATCCATGGCTAGCCTGCCTCCATTTTTTTCAAAAATCATCTCTTCGGTAAGCATATTATAATCCATTACTGCTTCTTCGGTAAGTCCGTATTTCATTTTTACCGACCCTATTACAAAATCCGGAAATACATAATGGGTTGAAATAGGTTCTGTTTCATTCTGAGCCTGTATCGGCGTATCTGTAAAATAAATAGTTAATAACAGGAAAGTTATTAATAGCAGTGTTTTGGAGGTTGGTTTTTTCATCGTTTTTATTGATTATAAACACCCTGATGATTGAATTTATTAATGGACATTAACTCTTTCAATGATCTCCAGACACATTCTACCATTGTGATAAGGACAAGTCCAGAACCCTGCCTTGTCGGCTCTGCCCACAACTCCTGATTCCGATACTGAACTGAACCAACCTCCGTTTTTGTTATCAACCAGGTGTTGTTTTGTATAGTTCCAGCAATTTATAGATTTATCAAGAAATTTTTCATCTCCGGTAAGTTCAAATGCATTCATGTAGCCGACAACTGTTTCAGCCTGTGGCCACCAACTGCGTTCGGTTTTAATACTTCCTGTTACATAATTCTTTTCATTAATCATGCTGCCATCGGATTGAAGTCCTTCTGCAGCAGCATTTGCTATTTTAATACTTGTTTCCCTGACTTTTGCCAGCAGTTTTGGATCACCCAGCAGGTGTGCCGCTTCATAAAGAAGCCATGAAGCTTCAATATCATGTCCGTAAGAATCAACCGATGAAGTGCTGTTCCAGTTTTTGTCTGAGAAACATATCAGATGGGATGTTTTTTTATCTACGATTTTATCCAGGAATATTTCAACAAGGTTTTTTAAACGGTCTGTCATTCTCTTATCGGGCCATACCCTGTAAAGATTAGCGTATGCTTCCAATATATGAAGGTGAGTATTCATGGTTTTTTCGTCTTTGTCAGAACTTTCCCCGATCAACCTGTCACGTACGCGATTCCAGTCACGGCTGAAAACTTCGAAATAACCATTTGATTCCCTGTCCAGGGCATACTTCTCAAATGCTTCAAATATCTCCTTGGCTGTTTTAAGAGCCTCCTTATCGCCGGTGGCACGGTAGTACTCAGCCAGACCATAAATAAAAAAAGTCTGGGTATAGGTCTGTTTTCTTGTATCTGATAGTCCTCCTTTTGAATTGACACTCCGGTATGCACCACCATACTGATTATCAATAAAATGGGCCAGAATATAATCTTTCGCTCGGGTTGCCAGTCGTAAATAAGCTGTGTCTTTCAGCACCCGATAAGCGGAGGAAAAAGTCCATAAAATCCTGGCATTCAATATTCCGCCCTTGTCTTCATTTGGGAATACCTGTTCTTTGGCGTCAATCCTGCCATAAAATCCACCATTAACATTGTCAGTCATTTTACCCGACCAATACGGAAGGATATTAGTCGTAAGGTTTGCAGACACCTCTTTTTTTAGCTGTTCCATTCGTAATTTCTGATCAGCTGTAGTCTTGATTTCCTGAGCATTGGCAAAAGTTTCAGACAGGACAAAAATTACAACAGCAATGAATAAATATTTTCCCATGTATTAAGTTATAACAAGGTTTAAATCAATGTTCAATTCCTTTGCAAATTATAATAAAAATTCCTTATTCGGATAAAGGTTAAATCATGTTT
>JBGOZX010000063.1:0-22795 GCA_041480425.1 Bacteroidia bacterium | reverse complement strand
GATCTGTCAGTTTTACAATAAAAGCATGAAACTGAACAAATAAGAAAAAGAAGGACCACGTAGGGACAGGTCTCAGATCTGTCCCTAAACTTATTCAACAATCCATTCATATATTCCGCTTGCAAAATCTTTATTTAGCTTTACTTTTATTTTTACTGAAGATGCTTTTACCGGTTTAAAAACTAGCGAATCCCAGTCATTTTTAGTAACTTTATAAGGTGTTCTTGCCTTTACAGGCTTCCATGTATTACCGGTCAGGTACAGTACTTCCCATTCATCAGGAATACGGCAGCCACCATCAGGACCATCATCGAACCAGTAAACCTTAGTTTTTGAAATAGTTTCAGGTTTTTCAAAATCATACTGAACATATTCCCATTGGTTCTTGTCAGGCCACCAGTGATAATATGATACTGAGTGATCATTTGAGCTTTGCGGTTTAATCTGATCATTGACAGCTGACAGGGCCCTTGTCATTTTGCTTGCTTTGACTTTACTTCTGTTGGCAATAGTTGGTGCAGCGAGGGGTCGTGCGCTTTCAGGAGTTGTCGGCAACCACACCATCATCTGACCAGGTCCGCGGTTATTCCATAATGCATAAGGGATCAATGTTATCGGCTCTTCAGTCAGCATTTCTATTTTGCCCTCCAGAGTCTTCTTGGTCTGAAAGCCTGAAGTTTTAATTACCTGTGTGCCTTCAAGAAGTGACGGGACAAACTCAGTAGTAATTGCAGCCTTATTATCAACAATAAAATTTAATACATTACCTGCATTGTTATCAGGCCACTCTGCGCAGAAAATGACCGGGCCACGCTGGACAGCTATTTTCCCGACATCTTCTTTTACTCTTTCATCTGCAATAACTGTTCTTACAGGCATCGGTATTTCAAGTTCAACCTTGTCTCCCTGCTCCCATTTACGATCTATTACAGCATATCCCTCTTTCAGCTCATGGTTAATTACTTCACCATTGATAAGTATTTTATAAGTTTCTTCGTTCTGGTCAGTAAATTTATAAAGATTACCTGGTAATGCTTCGTTGCGAGCCCAACCAGGGATACGGATCTTCAGAGCAAATTTTCCACGGGGCTCAGGATTAACTGATATTTCCACTTTCCCATCCCATGGAAAGTTTGCTTTTTGTGAAACTTTGATTTTTCTTCCACCAATTGTGATGTCAGCATCATTCGATATAAAAAGATTTATATACAGTTCATTACCAGTTACAGCATATATATAACCAGGGATAGCCGGTACAAACCTGGCAACGTTTGATGGACAACAGGCACAACCGAACCAGGCACTTCGTTCATGTTGACCATTAGATTCCAGCGGATTGGGATAAAAGAATCTGTCGGCTGATAATGACACACCTGACAGCATTGAGTTATATAGTGTTTTTTCAAGAACGTCGATATACCTGGCCTGGCCATGCAAAAGAAAGAGCCGGTGGTTTGTAAAGATATCACCTATTGAAGCGCAAGTTTCGCAATATGCCGACATATTGGGTAATACATAAGGATCAGCAAAACCTTCATTACCTCCGCTGGCTCCAATACCTCCCGTGATGTACATTTTGTGATACACAATATCCTCCCAGATTTTAGTAATAGCATTAAGATATGCATTATCCTTTTCAATAGCAGCAATATCGGCCATACCTGAGTACATATAAGTAGCTCTAACTGAATGACCTACCGCCTCTGTCTGATCAATAACCTTTTTATGAGCCTGGTTATACTGTTCTCCTTTTGGCCCCCGGACATCAAGAAAAAACCTGGCCAGATTGAGATATTTTTTTTCTCCTGTAGCTCTGTAAAGTTTTACCAGGCCCATTTCAATAACCTGATGGCCGGGATATACTTTTAACCTGTCCCAGCCAAAATCCCTGTTCACAAGGTCGGCCGATTTAATGGCAATATCTAACAAGGTCCTTTTTCCAGTTGCCTGGTAATGGGCAACTGCAGCTTCATAAAGATGACCAAGATTATAAAGTTCATGGCTCAGTATTGAATCGAGTTCCCATCTGTTTTTACTTGCCCACTCATGAAGGCCTTCGCCACCATGCATCTCTGCGATTGTACGATTAGTATAGAGATAACCGTCGTTTTCCTGTGCCAGACCTATCTTCCATATAAGCGTATCGAGATAAGCATCCAGTTTTGGGTCCGGATAAGTCTGAAGAGAGTAGCTCGCACCTTCAATTATCTTGAAAACATCCGAATCATCGAAGGGATAAATGGTTTGAAACTTGCCTGTATCAAGTCTACCTGCTATTTCGAAGTTTTTAATCCTGCCTGTCGATTCACAATAACCGAAAGCAATAGGAATTGTTATCAATGCATTCTTTTTTATTCGCGGAGCCCAGAAATTGTCGGTAACTTTTACCGAGGTAAACGGTACAGGCCGGATAGGATAATCTTCACCGGATGAAGACTTCTCGACACATCCTGGCATTGACAACACAACACCGGCAATTGCAATTATTACCTTTATGAGTCTTTCCATAGATAATTATTTTGCTAGTTCTAAAACAACAACTGATTTTGAAGGCATTGTAATAGTCAAAATTCCATCCTTAAGTGTAAATCCGTTAAAAGTAACCGGCTTTACTATATCCGGTTTTTCAAAACTGTTAAATGAATTCATTTCACCGGCAGTCAGCACCTCTCCTGTTACTTTTTCGAATGTATCTCCTATTACCGGGCATGTTACAGTAACCGGTTTATTAGGATTTAGATTTGCCAGGGAAATATGTACTTTGCCATCTTTATCAACAGAGGCTGATGCAGAGATAGCAGGAATCTTTTTGTTGCCATTGGTATAATCTTCACACCTGAGATCAATGTTCAGTAGCTTAGCCTCCTGATGGACCCTGAACATTCTGAAGACGTGATATGTAGGAGTAAGAACCATTCTATCATCCTTTGTAAGTATCACAGACTGAAGTACATTTACCATCTGTGCCAGGTTTGCAACCTTTACCCTGTCGGCATGCTGGTTAAAGATATTAAGATGAATTGCAGCTGTAATTGCATCGCGTATCGTATTCTGCTGATAAAGGAATCCGGGGTTTGTTCCGGGCTCCACAATGAACCAGTTGCCCCATTCATCAACGACAAGTCCTTTTGTTTTCTGGGGATCGTAGCGATCCATAATGGCTGAATGACCTTTTATTATATTGTCCATCTGGAGATTCATCCTCATGGTTTCAAACCATTCACGTTCATCGAACTTTGTGGCAGACCCTTTATAGCCCCAACCATCCACAATCGAATAATAGTGTATCGATAATCCCTGGAACATACGGCGTGTTCCTCCATCCTTCATCAAAGTTTCTGTCCAGGCGAAATTAAAATCAGAAGGGCCACAGGCAACACGGTAAAGATCATTCCCGGCATAGTTACCAAGATAGGTGGAATACTGTCTCATGGTATTTGCATAAAACTCGTCTGTCATATTTCCTCCACAACCCCAGTTTTCGTTGCCAATAGCAAAGTATTTTACCTTCCAGGGCTCCTCCCGGCCGTTTTCCTTACGAAGTTTAGTCATCGGACTTTCTGAATCAGAGGTAAGGTACTCTACCCACTCTGCCATCTCCCTGACCGATCCTGAACCAACGTTACCATTAATATATGCATCACAACCGAGTAGTTCTGTAAGCTTCATAAACTCATGAGTGCCAAAGGAATTGTCTTCAGTTACGCCCCCCCAATGTGTGTTCACAATTGAAGCTCTTTTTTCTTTTGGCCCTATTCCATCCTTCCAGTGGTAGGTATCTGCAAAGCAGCCACCTGGCCAACGAAGATTAGGAACTTTAATCATCCGTAGTGCAAAAAGAACATCATTTCTGATGCCAAATGTATTTGGTATTTTCGAATCGGTACCAACCCATATACCTCCATAGATGCAGGCTCCAAGATGTTCGGAAAAATGGCCGTAAATATCTTTGCTGATCACCGGACCCGGATGATTAGCAACAACCACTAACTGGTTAACTGTCAGGAGGTTTTCTTTTTGAGCAACGGCTTTGGTACCTGCTATTAAAAGTAAAATGAAAAGAGCTGCAGATAATTTTTTCATAGTATATAATTCATTAAAATTCTTAATTCCTTGTCTTTCTTTGAGGTAATTAGTGTCTTTGTGGCAATTCGTTTTTTTCCGTCCCTAAATCCCCTACCCTAAAGGGGACTTAATAATGATCAGCATGTTATAGTCCCGCTATGCGGGATTGGGGGTGAAAAAAGAAGGTTCACGAAGTTAAAGCAGACCATTCTCAATCAACGAGCCTAATTTTTTATATTTCCTGAACAGAGTTTCGTATTTCTCTGCCCTGGCCGGGGCGGGACGATATTCCTTTTCAAATCCGCCACCCATAGCTTTCTGGGCAGAGGAAATATCTTTATAAACTCCGGCCACAACCGATGCAGCCATAGCTGAACCCAGGGCGCAGGTCTGATCTGAGTTCGCCACCTTGATCGGCATATTAAGAACATCTGCAACTATCTGCATCACAAACGGGTTCTTTTTGGCAACGCCTCCAATGGCTATTACTCCATCTATACGGACTCCTTCGGAAATAAAACGTTCATTTATCATTTTTGAACCGAACGCTGTGGCTTCGACCAGTGCCTTAAAAATTCTCGGAGCATCAGATCCCAGTGACAATCCGGTTATTGCTCCCTTAAGTGCCTGATTAGCATCGGGTGTACGCCTGCCATTTAACCAGTCAAGGGCGATAATTGATGTTTCTTCAACAGGAAGTGATTCAGCCTGTTTGCTTAGTTCTGCAATTATCTTGTCAGCAGTTTCTTCTCTTATTCTATTCTTTGTTGTTTCATCAAGCCAGGTCATCTCAGATATGATTTCGGTTACGGGCCACATCAATAGTTTGCTAAACCACGCATAGATATCACCGAATGCTGATTGTCCTGCTTCAAGGCCAAGCATTCCGGGGACGATTGACCCGTCGACCTGCCCGCAAATACCTGCCACCAGTTTGTCTCCTGCTTCTGACATAGGTGCAATAAGCATATCGCATGTAGAAGTGCCCATAACTTTAACAAGATGATAAGGCTTGATCTCACCGCCAATTGCCCCCTGGTGGGCATCAAAAGAGCCAACCCCAACCTTTACATCAGTTGTGAGACCCAGTTTTTTTGCCCATTCCTCCGACAGGGTGCCAGCTTCAACATCACAAGTGTATGTTTCGTTGAAAAGTCTTTCTCTGAGACCGGATAAGACAGGATCAAGTTTTGTAAGGAATTTTTCATCCGGTAAACCATCGAATTCATTATGCCACATTGCTTTATGCCCTGCCGCACAGCGACTTCTCTTCAGTTGCAGAGGATTGGTATTCCCGACAAGCAAGGCTGGGATCCAGTCGCAGTGTTCAACCCATGACCAGCCATTTTTTCGCACTTCCTCACTATTGCGGAGGACATGAAGTATCTTTGCCCAGAACCACTCTGACGAATATATTCCACCTTCGTATTTAGTAAAATCAACTCCTCCCCATGTCTTTGCTAAAGAATTGATCTCTGCAGCCTCTTTCACAGCTGTATGATCTTTCCATAATACAAACATAGCATAGGGGTTTTTTTCAAATCCAGGCTTCATGGAAAGAGGAACTCCCTCTCTATCAACCGCTACAGGAGTTGATCCGGTGGTATCAACTGCAATTCCGGCTATATTTCCAACAATTTCCTGACTCAATCCTTTAAGTGCTCCCTTAACAGACTGCTCCAGCCCTTCTATGTAATCCAATGGGTGCTGACGAAACTGATTGGCAGAAGGATCACAAAATAGACCCTGCCTCCACCTGGGGTATTCAAACACTGATGTCCCGGCAATTTCACCATTACTTGTATCAACAACAACTGACCGAACAGAGTCAGTCCCATAATCGATCCCGATTACATATTTTTTTGTCATATTTTAACTTGTTAACTTCATTTTGACTTGCTCTGCCCATAATAGGCATTTCTTCCATGTTTTCTTTTAAAATGTTTATCAAGAAGTGATTTACCAACTGCTTCACTTTTACCGAGCAGAACTGTATAAAAAGCTATCTTGGCAATCTCTTCGAGTGCTATGGCATTGTATACTGCTTCTTCAGCATCCAGCCCCCAGCAAAAAGGGCCATGACAATTGATCAAAACTGATGGAACTGCCATTGGATCAGCTTTGCCTAACCTTTCGACTATTATTTTCCCTGTATTTATCTCATAATCTTTTTTAATTTCCTCATGAGTGAGTTTTCTGGTACAGGGGACCTCTCCATAGTAGTGGTCGGCATGTGTCGTCCCTAGAGGAGGGATGTCTCTACCAGCCTGTGCCCAGGCAGTGGAATAAGTAGAATGGGTATGAACAATACCTCCGATAGCTTCAAATGTCTTATAAAGATAGAGATGAGTGGGAGCATCAGTAGAGGGTTTGTATTTACCATCCACAATCTTTCCCTCAGGATCAATAATGACCATATCCTCAGGTTTCATTATCTCATAACTGATCCCTGACGGTTTAATAACTATTAATCCACTCTCTCTATCTCTTCCGCTTACATTGCCCCATGTGTGTATGACAAGTCCGTTACTTACCAACTTAAGGTTAGCTTTAAAAACACTATTTTTTAGTTTATCAAGCATGGTTTTAAACTTTAGGCATTCCAAACTTTAGCACTTTAAGCACTCAAATTCAGTTGACATCCAGATTGAAATAGAATCCCTGCTTTTTAAAGGTCTCATAACTCTCCCTGTTGAACTCATAATAAAACGCTCCCTTCTTAGATGTTTCCCTCTCTTTTTCATCCAGTTTCTCAAGAATATTCATTGACAGGATTTTTTTTCTGAAATTTCTTTTATCAACTTTTCGCTGATAAATAGCTTCATAAAGATTCTGAAGCTGGACGAGAGTAAATTTTTCCGGAAGAAGAGCAAACCCTACAGGTTTGACTTTGATCTGCATCTGAAGTTCCTTAAGAGCCCGGTTAACCATCTTCGGATGATCAAAAATCAAGTGAGGTAACCGTGCTATCGATTGCCAGTTCGCGCCGTTCTGATCTTTACGTTCCTTGTCAATATCCTGGATCTTTATTAGCGCACTGTATGCAATTGAGAGTACTCTTGCTCCGGGATCCCTGTTTATTTCTCCGTAACAATAAGACTGTTCCATGTAGACATTTCTCAGGCCTGTAAGCTGGCAAAGAATTCTGCTGGCAGCTTCGTCGGGACTTTCATTTTCTTTCACAAATCCTCCTGCCAGCGACCATCTTCCTTTTGCAGGTTCAAAACTTCGTTTTATGAGAAGAAGCTTTATCTCCTTTTCAAGAATATCATAACCGAAAATAATACAGTCAACTGCAACAAGATGTTTTGTATGCTTTGAATAAAGTTTCATAGGCTCGTTCTATCCAATTCACTGTTAATTAGCAGTATAAATGGTTAATTATGACTAAAGTATTCCACCGGAGATATGATAATAGATCTCATTCCACCTTATTTCATTTTTAAAGGCTGTAAGATCACATTTTTCATCAATCAGGAGATATTCAACCCCCAGCATTGAAGTAAAATCTTCAATATATTCAGCATTGACAGCTGTGCTGAACCCGGTATGATGGGCCCCACCGGCAAGAATCCATGCTGCTGCTCCTGTTTTAAGGTTAGGAAGAGGTTTCCAGAGTACACTGGCTACCGGGAGGTTAGGCATATCAGGACACTCAACTACCTCTACTTTATTAACTATCATCCTGAACCTGTTACCAAGATCAATAAGAGAAGCGTTGATTGCTTTCCCTGAGGCAGACTTAAAGACTAGCCGGGCCGGATCGGCTTTACCTCCTATGGAAAGGGGGTGAACTTCAAGATATGGTTTGTCAGCGGCTATTGAAGGGCAAACCTCAAGCATATGTGCCCCGAGTACCCTCATGCCGGATGGATCGAGATGATAAGTATAGTCTTCCATGAAAGAAGTCCCTCCGGGAAGGCGGGAAGCCATAACTTTCATAGACCTGACCAGGGCAGATGTCTTCCAATCACCCTCTGCCCCGAATCCGTATCCTTTCTCCATAAGTCTCTGGACAGCAAGACCAGGCAGCTGTTTGAGTCCATGAAGGTCTTCAAAGGTCGTTGTAAATGCTTTAAAATTACCGGCCTTCAGAAATTTTTCCATCCCGATTTCGATCTGTGCAGCATCCCTGAGTGTCACTGAATTTGCAACATCATTGGTCAGATTGTAAACAGAGCCGTATTCTGCGATCAATGCATTCACTTCATAATCAGTTACCGTTTTCACGGTAGCCACAAGATCTCCAATGCCATAACCATAGACAGAATAACCCATTTTTATCTGGGCACTTACCTTATTCCCTTCAGTTACAGCAACATCACGCATATTATCCCCGAACCGGGCAATCTTCATATTCTGAGCATCGTCGTATGCTGCTGCCGCTCTTGTCCAGACAGCTATCCTGTCGACAGCTTCTTCATCCTGAAAGTGTCCAACAACAACTTTACGGTTTAGCCTCATCCTTGAACCAATGAAGCCGAATTCGCGATCGCCATGGGCTGACTGGTTAAGATTCATAAAATCCATATCTATTGTATCCCATGGTATATCCCTGTTGATCTGGGTGTGGAAATGAAGGAAAGGCTTATTCAGTACGGCCAGTCCCCTTATCCACATTTTAGCAGGGGAAAAAGTGTGCATCCATGTTATGAGGCCGATACAGTTTTTATTGTTATTTGCTTCGGAGCATCGTTCAAAAACCGATTCCGGAGTAGTAAGTACAGGTTTGAAGATAATCCTCACTGGTATCTTTGGGGAGTTATCAAGCGCTTCAGAAATTGCCATTGAGTCAGAAGCGACCTGTCTAAGTGTATCAGGTCCGTACAGATGCTGACTCCCGGTGACAAACCAGATTTCTTTATTATTTAAAATATCCATCTTAAATTATCATTTTAAAATTTCTTTTATAGTCTGAATGTCCTACCAGAAGTATATATAGAATGTTATTATTACTAAAATGATAATACCTGAAAAAAGCAGGTCCCAGTTATTCCAGCTTGCCCTGGTAACAGCTTTCTGTTCAGCAGTAGCAGAACCAAAATACAATCCCTTGATTGCCAACTGATTGACTTTTGGAGTAACCATACTTGCTAGTATCATAATAGTTATCACAATAAAGAACAATACAATTTCATAGTGAAGCCAGTTAGGTGCAAGGAAGACCTTATAGATCAGGCTGTCAGGACTAATACCAGCGGCGAATACTTTAAGACCCAGACGTGTCATCCCCAGTACAAAACCTGAGATTAGTCCAATTAAACCAGCCATTGGAGTGGTCCTTTTTGAAGCAATGCCTAACAGAAAGACGGCAGCAATGCCAGGAGCAAGAAGGGACTGGACATCCTGAAGATAAGCATAAAGAACCTTTCCGAGACCCTTCATGACAGGTATCCAGAGGATGCCAAGGACTACAACAACAATAGTTGCAATTCTTCCAACTTTTACCAGCTCTTTTTCAGGAGCATTTGGCTTGAATTTCTGGTAAAAATCAACAGTAAACAAGGTAGCTGAGGAGTTGAATAATGAAGCAAGGGAACTCATAAGGGCAGCAAGTATACCCCCAACAACAAGTCCTTTAAAACCTAATGGAAGCAAATCTTTTACAAGTATTGAGAAAGCTGCATCGGAACTTGTAAGATTAATCACCCCTTTAGCATTGAGAGAATAAGCTATCATACCCGGGATAAGGAAAATAAACACAGGGGAAAGTTTAAAAGTTGCCCCGAGAATTGCGCCCCGGCGTGACTCTTTCTGGCTGCGTCCTGATAGTACCCTCTGAACGATAAACTGATCTGTACACCAGTACCAGAAGCCTATAATAGCAGATCCGAGAATTACCCCTGTCCATGGATATTCCGGATCATTTGCCGACCGCATCAGATTGGTCATTGTGTCACCGTCGGCATTAACCGGAACAGCCCGGCAAATCTCCATCATCTCCGACCATCCACCAAGTTTAATAAGGCCTATTACAAGTATAGCAAGAGAACCGATAATGAGTACAGGTGTCTGCAATACCGAAGTCCATAAAACAGCTTTCATCCCTCCGAGAGTTGTATATATGCCTGTAAGTACAACCAATCCTACTGCACTTATCCAGAAAAAATCTATCCCGAACATTGATTCAATTCCAAAAACCTGTTTGAATACAATACCCCCGGCATATACTGTAACAGCCACTTTTGTAAAAACATAACTGACAAGGGAGATTATTGACAACACACTTCTGGATCCTTTATTATAACGTTTTTCAAGGAACTCCGGCATAGTAAATACTCCGCTTCGGGCATAAAAGGGAACGAAAAACCAACCAAGGATCAGGATGATCCACCCATGCATTTCCCAGTGGGCCATTGCCATACCGCTTGATGCTCCCGCACCTGCTAATCCGACCAGATGTTCTGATCCGATATTGGATGCAAAAATTGATGAGCCTATTGCCAGCCAGGTAGCGTCCCTACCTGCCAGAAAGTAATCTGTTGAGGTCTCATCTTTTTGCCTGACTACCCAGATAATAATTCCTACTAAGCCAAGACAGAAGATTCCTAACACGATCCAGTCTAATGTTCCCATAATAAATGCTTTTAGTTTTAGTTAATATCTGCTATAATGAAATTCCATAAACTCAGGTAAAGGAAAATCCGGGTCAGTGACCGGGTCATCAAATTTATTAAAAATGTTTTAAATGTACTGCTTACACTTAAAATATTTTCTTCCATTCTTTCAGAGACGATTGAATGAATTCAATGATCTTTTGATTTTCTGCTTTCCCGGTACCTGTTACCTTGAACGGTTCCCCGAATTTGATATGAATTGGCTTGTTGTGATCAAGAGGGCCAAGCTCCTTAATTAGTTTTCCATTCCCCCAGAAGTCGGTTTTTATTGCAACCGGAACAACATCTACACCTGCTTTTTTAGCTAGCTTAACACCAAGAGAATTAAAGTCTTCAGGTTTGAATTCCAGGCTTCTGGTACTCTGTGGGAAAATTATAATTGAGATACCTTTTGATAACAGGTCCATTCCACCATTCATTACTGCTTCAAGATCTTTTCGTGGATCTGTCCTCCCAACCACGATTGGATTCCTTGACCTCATCACATCTCCGAAAAGTGGATGTTTGACAAGGCTCTCTTTAACAACAAATGTAACCTCTCTGTACGGTGCAACTATTCCAGGGAATACCATTGTTTCAAGGGTACTCATATGGTTACTTATAAAAAGTACAGGTTCAGGTGTTTTTGCAATATTCTCCATCCCTGAAATATGAAATTTCCCTCCGGTTTTTTCAATGAACCTGAATATTTCGAATGAAGAATCCGACCATGCTTTAGTGTCATACTCTCCCCTGATAGCTTCTTTCCTCGTCCTCAGAACTACTGCACCATATTTAAATGTAAAATACCACCGGTTGTTCAGACGGAACCTCTCCCATAAATTCAATTTCTCCTTCACCGGAGTATCGTAGGAGAATGAATCAAAATAGCCCTTTGGCATAGAACTTCAATGATAAGAACATTTTCAAATTATCACCCCTGTAAAGTTAAATTTCATTTCTTATTTTCAAAAGCCATTCTGATGGATATAATAATAAATGGTAGTACATTTAACCTCCTGACAGGAGATGTCCCTTTTTTAATAATTAATACCCTTATGAAGCTACCTCTGCTGGATTATATTGTATTTTTCGTACTTACATTTGGAAATATTGTATTTGGTGCAAGTTTCTTCTTCAGAAATAAAACCTCTGACCAGTTCACAACTGGCGGCAGAAGATTACCTGCCTGGGCGGTAGCTATGTCAATCTTTGCAACATTTGTTAGCAGCATCAGCTTTCTGGCTTTACCAGGCAAAGCCTATATGTCCAACTGGAATGCTTTTGTTTTCAGTCTCTCTATTCCGGTGGCATCATACATGGCAATCAGGTTTTTTGTTCCTCTATACCGGGGACTGGGCAATGTATCGGCTTATTACTACCTGGAACTTCGTTTCGGTGTTTGGGCAAGGATGTATGCATCATTTTGTTATATTTTAACCCAGTTGATGCGTACGGGAGCAATTCTTTTTTTACTTGCCCTTCCGCTTAATGCCCTGTTCGGCTGGAATATCAGGTCTGTGATCATTATAACCGGTCTGATGGTTATACTTTATTCAATGCTGGGGGGTATCCAGGCAGTTATCTGGACTGATGCCATACAAGCTATTATCCTGATAACCGGAGCATTGGTCAGTGCTATATTCCTTACCTTTTCAATGCCTGAAGGTCCGGGCCAGCTTTTTGAAATAGCCTTAGCCAATCATAAGTTCAGCTTTGGAAGCTTTGGGACCAGCCTGAAAGATTCTACTTTCTGGGTTGTTCTGATATATGGTTTATTCATTAATCTGCAGAACTACGGCATTGATCAGAACTATGTACAGCGTTATCTTACAACCGGTTCCGATAAAGAAGCCAAATCATCAGCCTTGTTTGGTTCTTTATTATATATTCCGGTCTCACTGGTTTTCTTTTATATCGGAACAGCTCTTTTTTCTTATTATACAGCTCAACCTGATCTGTTACCAGAAACACTTAAAGCAGCCGGTTCAGGAGATAAAGTATTTCCTCATTTCATTGCTACAGGTCTTCCTGCCGGAATCACCGGTTTACTTATAGCTTCAATCTTTGCTGCAGGAATGAGCACAGTTTCCACAAGTCTTAACAGTACTGCAACTATTATTCTATCTGATTATTATAAACGCTATTTCAACAGGTATGAAGATGAGAAATCATCAATGAGGGTACTCTATTCATCAACTTTTATAACAGGTATTGCAGGTATTGCAATTGCGCTGGCACTGGTTGGAGTTGAAAGTGTTCTGGATACCTGGTGGTCACTTGCATCAATATTCAGCGGAGGTATGCTTGGGCTCTTTCTGCTTGGATTTATTTCGAAGAAAGCCCGCAGGGTTGATGCTGTTATCGGTGTGGTTATTGGTGTCATACTTATAATTTGGATGAGCCTGTCACCAATCTGTTTCACAGGAGAACACAGTATAGCTTTCCGAAGTCCTTTTCATAGTAATCTGACAATAGTCTTCGGGACTCTTACAATTTTCCTGATAGGATTTCTTTTAGCTAAGCTCTTTAATAAAAAAATAGAATAAAAAGATGAAAAAAATAACAATTATTGCTCTTCTTATTTTGATACCCGGTACATTTAATGTTACAGGTCAATTCCAAGGTGAAAAATGTATTGTTAAATCAGAATTTATTTTTCAGCCAGGGGATGTTAATTTCCCGAGTTGCCATGCTTCCACAATAACTGAAACTACCGAGGGGTTGCTTGCCGCATGGTTTGGCGGCACGGCTGAGAAAAATCCTGATGTCGGTATTTGGATAAGCAGCTATTCAAATGGCAAATGGTCCCGTCCGGTTGAAGTGGCAAATGGTATCCAGCACAAGAGTAAGCGTTATCCCTGCTGGAATCCTGTTCTTTTCAATTCCGGGAAAGAGATCTTGCTTTTTTATAAGGTTGGACCAAGCCCATCAACATGGTGGGGAGAATTGGTTACCTCAGAAGATAATGGTAATTCCTGGTCCCCTTCAGGGAGGTTGCCTGAAGACATTTTTGGTCCTGTCAAAAATAAACCCGTTCTTCTTGATAATGGCGAACTGTTGTGCCCTTCAAGTACAGAAAATGACGGCTGGAGGGTTCATATGGAAATGACTTCGGATAATGGACTGACATGGGAACGGATACCCGCATTAAACGAGAAGAACATTGAAGCAATTCAACCAACAATTTTAATCCACTCCGGAGGAAAGATCCAGATGTTGTGCCGGAGCAAACAATCACAAATCTTAACTTCATGGTCAAAGGATAACGGACGTCATTGGAGTCCTCTTGTACCATTCGGTCTTCCCAATCCGAATTCCGGTATTGATGCGGTTACCTTAAAAAACGGACGACAGTTGCTTGTTTATAATCATCTGACAATAGGTCGGAATATGTTAAATTTAGCTGTTTCAGATGACGGAAATACCTGGAAAGCAGCTGTTCTACTCGAAAATGGCCCGAAAGGGTCAGAATATTCATATCCTGCTGTAATTCAAACAAATGACGGATTAGTACACATTACTTATACCTGGAACCGAAAACAGATAAAACATGTGGTTATTGATCCTGAAAAAATTGAAGCCAGGTCGATAATTAACAATGAATGGCAATAGGAAAATTGTTTAATGAGGCAGTATCAGCGTTTCTTTCTTTTCCTGGTAAAGTTTCATACTCTCCAGTATTATCTCAAATGCTTTTTCCCTATGCATGAATTGCTCTACAATGACATTTTTATGTTCGAGCATTTTATAGTCTTCAAAAAATCTTTTCAGTTCAACAAGGGTATGTGGAGGAAGCTCTGAAAGATCATTTATATAGTTGACTGACATATCATTTCTGGCAACTGCAATTATTTTATCATCACGCTCGTCGCCATCTACCATCTCCATTGCCCCTATCACCTTTGCCTCAATAATGCACATTGGATAAACATCAATTGAACAAATAACAAGTATGTCAAGCGGGTCCTTGTCATCACAATAGGTCTGAGGTATAAATCCATAATTTGCAGGATAGTGGACTGAAGAAAAGAGAACTCTGTCGAGCCGTAGTAATCCGGAATCTTTGTCCATCTCATACTTGCCTTTTGAACCTTTTGGTATTTCAATTATACTTTTAACATACAGCGGGGTTTCGTTCCCCAGGGCTACACTGTGCCATGGGTGTCTTTCAGATTTCATTTTTCAGGTTTTGGAATCCTAAGTTACTTGTTTTTTATTAATAACCTAAATCTTTTCACTTACTAAAGAATGGCAGGATAATCAATGCAGCCGACAAACCAACCAGTAAAACCACGGCACTCCAACCGATAATATTGGTTCCGGGTTTATTTACATAAACGCCCATGATCTTCTTTTTATTGACAAGAAGTATCATACTTACCAGAACTACCGGAAGAAGAATCCCGTTTATCACCTGTGACCAAAGCGATATAGAGATAAGTGGCGCATTGGGTATCAGGATTATAACTGCTGATATGATAAGGATCCCGGTATACAGAATATAAAATTCTTTTGCTTCATCCCATTTTTTATCCAGTCCTGTCTCAAAGCCAAAAGCTTCACATACAAAGAATGCAGTAGCCAGCGGTAAAATTGTTGCGGAAAAGATTGAGGCAATGAAAAGTCCGAAAGCAAAAACCTGCGAAGCCAGGTTTCCAGCAAGAGGTTTAAGTGATAATGCAGCATCTTTTGCTTCATTTATCTGTATACCATTTGGATGAAGGGTTGAAGCACAGGCGACCATTATGAAAAAAGCAACAACGACTGTAATTACACATCCTATAACAATATCGATAAGTGTATATTCATAATTCTTCATCTTCAAGCCTTTTTCGATCACTGATGACTGCATATAAAACTGCATCCATGGAGCAATAGTGGTTCCGACCAGTCCGATTACCATTGCCATGCTTTTAGTGCTCATTTCGAATTGAGGGTGAATAATTGACGATCCGATCTCACTCCAATTAGGTTTGCCCATTATTGCAGATACAATATATGTTAGCAATGAAACGCTGAAAATCAAAAATATACGTTCAGCAATCTTATAAGTACCTTTCACCACAAGTATCCATACCATTACTGAAACAACAGGAACTGAAATATATTTGCTTACTCCAAAAACTTCCATACTTCCGGCAACACCGGCAAATTCCGTAGTTGTATTACCAATTCCTGAAAGAAGCAATCCAATAAAAATGAAGAAAGTGATTTTAATTCCGGCATTCTCCCTTATCAGATCAGCCAATCCTTTCCCGGTGACAATACCCATGCGGGCATTCATCTCCTGGATAACAACAAGAACAATAAATGAAGGGATTAATGTCCATATCAGCCCGTAACCATATATTGCACCTGCAACGGAGTAAGTTGTAATTCCACCGGCATCATTATCAACACTACCAGTTATTATACCCGGACCAAGTATCGCAAAGAAAATGGCCAGTTTCCTGAATAAATTTTTTCTGCTTAGTTTTTCTCCTGACATCTCTCTTTACCGTTTTCTTTTCCTTGTTCTTCTTTCACTGATAAGGTCTTCCACAACATCATCTACCACAACCATTCCCTGAAGCTGGTTATTCGCGTCAACGACAGGTACAGCCAGCAGATTATATTTCGAGACAATTTCTGCAATGGCGCCTACCTTTTGATCATCGTACAATGAGACAGGTTCTGATTTCATTATTTCACTTACACTTATATATGGCTCTGAAACAACAAGATCACGAAGATTGAAAGTTCCGATTAATTCCTCATTTGATTCTGTAACAAACATATTATATAGTTCTACAGCTTCCGGTTTTCTTGCTCTGAGCTCAACAAGCACTTCCGCTACAGTCATTGTAGTACTGAATGACAGATAATCAGTAGTCATAATACTGCCAACAAGATCGTCATCATATTCAAGCAGTTCCCTGACCTCCTGAGATGATTCAGCTTCCATCTCCTTAAGAAGCATTTCGGCTTTGTCGTCCTCGAGTTCATCCAGAATATCTGCCACTTCATCGGCCGGCATTTTTTCAAAAACGTCAGCGACCTTATTAACAGGCAAACTCTCAACAATATGGATCTGTGCACGGGTTTCGAGCTCTTCCAGTACGTCAGCTGCTTTCTCCTCGTCAAGGGCTGAGAAAACTGATGCGCTGGATTTCTTACCCAGATCTTCCAGAATATCTGCCAGATCAGAAGGGTGCAGCATTTGAAGCTTTGCATAGCTTTTCGACAGTTTAATATTAAGATTTGAAAAATCTATTGCCTGAACATCATCCCAAAGGATAAATTTGGCAGGTATATTAACCTTAAAGAGGGATAGAATTTTTTTTATCGGCAAAGAAATTCCGATCCTACGCAATAGCCCCTCAATCCCGATATCAACAGCTACAGCGTATGTTCCGGCAGGCAGGGTGGCAAGTCTGACATCATTAACCCTTACAAGCTTACGTCCATTCAGATCCACTATTTGCTTATCGAGAATATTTTCCACGAGTAAAAGGCCATTGTTAACATCCTCATGGTTGAGTTCAATCAGGGCAGTACAGGTTACATTAAGCATTTCTCTTGCCTTTACCACCCTGAAACTGTTAAAGGAATAAAACCTTATATCCTTGCCGATCTTCAGCCTGACGCCAATGACAAGTTGCTGGTTCGGGTCATTTTGTCCGGAGGGTACAGCATTGATAAGTAAATCTTTGATTACACCTATAGCATCGCCATCGGCACCAAATACCTCTTTACCGATTATTCCGCTTAAATAAAAAGTTGTGAGTGAAGTCATAGTCACCTCCTTGCCATTTATGATATAGCCGGAAGCAACTAGAATAATAGATAGCCTCCTCTACATCAGGGTTTTAAAAATATATTCGCAGGGTCGTCGTCCATTTAATTTTGAAAAATTGATTTCGCGGTAAAAATAAATTTCATATCTATACTTTCCAAACAATATTACATTAATTTGTAAATACTCTTGACTTATAGTTTGAAGTGCCTGGAGTGCCTAAAGTACTTAGAGTGCCTAAAGTGCCCAGAGTAAAAAAACTTTTAACTTTAAGTACTTTAGGCACTTCAAACTCTAGGCACTTCTCTTGCTATATAATAAAAGGTATAACAGCTTTCCTTTCAGGAGGGTAATCAGGGAACTGGGTTTTATACCATCTGTGGGAACTGACACCTCTTGGAAAAAGGTTGGAAAAGGTAAAGACAAAGAATGCAAAACCTGGAAGAGAGAATGTCATTATCCCCCACCCAAGCCATTCGATGATCTCACCAAAATAATGCGGGCATGAAATATATTTAAATAACCAACCATTTGGTAATATATATTCCCCGGGATTCTGTGTACGCAAAGTGCGCAGTTTTTCGTCAGCTGTCTTATTAATTATGAATCCAATGAGGAATAATACTATGCCTGTGATAAATTGCCACGATAACAACCATGATGAGCTATAGGAATTCAGATGAAATACACCATATCCGTTCGCAAAACCATTCAGACAATTGAAAAATAGTGCCATAATAACCAGAACAAAAGGATAAGGTTTTTCTCTTCCCGACTGACTGAAGGGATAGATAAAAGTCCGGTGGAGATAATGCACAAGCCAGCAGGTAACAAAAACTATCTGCGGAATGTTTTTTTGTTTCGAGGTGATGAAAAAGAATAATATAAGAGCCGGGGAAGGAAACTCCATAATCATCCATGCCCATTTAGTCCTGATAGTATAACCCCATCCAGTTCTCAGGAATTTCCCATAGGGTGCCGGAATAAAAAACAGGAGTATAAAGACAAGTGCCGAAAATCCGAAAATCAAAATGACTGAATAGTTGTACATTAAGGTCATTTTCAAAAATATGAACAATTTTCCGGCTTTGCAAGATCTAATTTCCAACCTTTGCGGGGCAGTCAGGAAGGAAGATTATTATCAGTTATCAGGCTCCGATAAAGGTCTATAAATTGTTCCCTGATTTTGTTTTTATCAAATTGTTTAATTAAAACAGCAGACACATTCAATCCATTATTATAATATTCTTTTTCATTTATCATTCTTCTGGTAAGATTGATAAACTCAGTCGTACTCCCTGCCTTAAGATAAGGGTTCTCATATAGATATTTGTACACTTCTATATCTCTGTAAATTACAGGTATACCACTGGCCGCGGCTTCCAGTGGAGCCAGTGGACAGTTCTCTTGATAGGAAGGAAAAAGCATCAGATCTGCAGCTGCATAAACAAATGGCATCTGTTCCAGATCGAGCTGGCCGGTGGATATAACTCTTTCCCCGGCTTTTTTGAATCTTTCGTTAATCCTTATTATACCTTCAGTTAATAGCCCCCAAGGACGACCTCCAGCCCAGACAAATTTTGCCTCAGTGATTGCTTCAGCAACGTCAAGAAAATCCTCAACACCCTTTCCTCCCTGTACCTGACCAACACCCAGGACAACAAAATCATTTTCGGAAAATCCAAACATCTGACGTCCTTTTTTTCGTCTTTCTTCTGTCCTTTTCCAAATGCCAGCATTAATCGGATTATAAATCCTTACTATCCTTGTTTTTGCACCCGTCTTAATAATTGCATTTTCAACCATAGGTGAAAGGGCTATACATACATCCGCATAAGAATAGGCCTTTTTCAGACCCCATCTGACAAATGGCATAAACAGCTGCCATACAGGGAATGCGCCTTTTATAGAATCGGGGATTACGTGAGCTGTAAAAACTCTTCTTCCTTTATATTTTCTTCCCTTCCAGAAATAATAAAGGAAATAAGTATGGCTATGAAAAACATCACCGGTGCCTTGTCCATTGACAACGACTTCTAAATCATCTTTTTCTTTCAGAAGATTAATATGATCTAAAAAGGCAGTATGAATACCTGTTCCTTTAATTACGAATAAGGTTTCAGAGATTACATGCACTTTCATTACAGAGCCTTTTCAATAATCCCGCAAGTAGTAATATGAAACAAACCATTAATCAAAATTAACTACTTTTCTGCGTTTTTGTTGCATCCCAATCTTCCTGTCCTGTCAAGTAAGCTACGTTCCCAACTTTAAATGTATCACAATTCTGTTCGATTTTTGCTTTTTTATTTATATTTGACCTCAATGATATATCATAAATTTCATAACAGTGGGGATATTACAAAAAAAACTTTCAAGCTATGATGCACCCCAACGGGCTATGGAGGCTGGCATCTACCCCTATTTCAGGGAAATTGAATCAGATCAGGATACAGTTGTCACAATCAACGGGAAAAAAGTCCTTATGTTCGGCTCAAACAGTTATCTTGGACTGACAAACCACCCAAAGATAAAAGAGGCTGCTAAAAAAGCTATTGACAAATACGGATCGGGTTGTGCCGGTTCCCGTTTTTTAAACGGGACTCTCGATATACACATTGAACTGGAGAGGAGGCTGGCAAAACTTGTCGGGAAAGATGGGGCACTTTGTTACAGCACTGGATTCCAGGTAAATCTTGGAGTTGTTTCTGTCCTGACAGGCCGGAAGGATCATCTTATTCTTGATGAACTTGATCATGCTTCAATAATTGAAGGAAGTCGGCTTTCCTTTTCTAAAGTGCTCAAATTCGCTCATAACAACATGAAATCGCTTGAAAACAAGCTTAAGTTGTGCACTCCTGATAGCCTGAAGCTGATCGTAGTTGATGGCATTTTCTCGATGGAAGGAGATATTATTAAATTACCTGAACTTGTAAGGCTGGCAGAAATTTACAATGCCAGTGTGATGGTCGATGATGCTCATTCGATTGGTGTATTGGGTAAGAATGGGGCAGGAACTGCTTCCCATTTTGGTCTGACTGATAAGGTTGATCTTATTATGGGTACCTTTTCCAAATCGCTGGCTTCACTTGGAGGATTTATTGCCTCCGATAAAGAGGTCATAAATTATATCAAGCACAATTCACGTACCCTGATTTTCAGTGCAAGCATGACACCTGCTTCAGCAGCTACTGTTTTAGCTGCACTCGATATTATGGAGAGCGAACCCGAAAGGATTCAACATTTATGGGACATCTCCACTTATGCACTTAACAGGTTTAAAGCTGCAGGATTTGATACCGGGAAATCGGAATCGCCGATAATACCGCTATTTATTCGTGATGTTTATAAAGCTCTTAAACTTACTCAGGATCTTCTGGCTGCCGGTATATTTGTAAATCCTGTGGTCTCACCTGCAGTTCCAAAAGAGGATTGTCTTATCAGATATTCACTTATGGCAACCCATACAAAAGATCAGGTCGATATTTCTGTTGAAAAGATCACCAGAGCAGCAAAGATGCTGGGCATTCTGAGCTAATAAATCTGCTTTCAGAAGAAGATTATTAAAATTATACAGAGGGTATAGACCCCTAGATCCCCTAAAGGGGACTTATTGATTACCAGTTATTTATAAGCCCCCTTTAGGGGGTTGGGGGTAAATAGTCTCTGTGTAATTAAAAGAATCAAAATGAAATGAAAAAAGTAATTCTCATTACAGGGGTCTCATCAGGGTTCGGAAAGGAGACAGCAAAACTTCTGGCAGAAGCAGGTCATATAGTTTATGGAACAGTCAGAAAAGAGTCAGATTCACCAGACAGGATTAATATTCTTAAGATGGACCTTACTGACGATGCTTCAATTAAAAATGCAGTATCTGCTGTATTAGACAAAGAGGGCAGGATTGATATTCTGATCAATAATGCAGGTATGCTTATCGGCGGACCAATTGAGACCTCTTCAATAGAAAATATTAAACTTCAGATGGATACTTGTTTTCTGGGAATGGTTTATCTGACAAAAGAAGTTCTTCCTCACATGCGAAAACAGGTAGGAGGCACAATCATTAATTTCAGTTCCATTGGCGGATTAATGGGTTTGCCGTTTCAGGGATTCTACAGTGCGAGTAAATTTGCCGTTGAAGGTTTTAGTGAAGCTTTGAGATTGGAGGTCAAACAGTTTAACATCAAAATTGTACTGATAAACCCTGGTGATTCTCATACAAATAACCTGGTGAACCGAAGGAATTTCCTTTCACCAACAGGCATCAATGATCCTTATCATGAACAATTTAAAAAGTCTCTGGCAATAATTGAAAAAAATGAGGTCAATGGATTGGAACCGGTAGTTATTGCCAGAAAAATTGTAAAAATCGTCGATTGTAAAAATCCCAGGCAGAGATATATAATAGCATCAATTGTGGAAAAATTGTCTGTTGTCGTAAAATATACTATACCCGGGTCCTGGTTCAGAAAGATTATTGAGTTGTACTATAAAATGCAATAACAATCTGACAACTTTAGTCTTTTGACCTGATAAAACCCACCCCAAACCCCTCCAGGGAGGGGATTTAAAAGTCTCTTACTTTTATCTTTTTACTTTTATCTTTTACCTCTCATCTTTAATATGACTTATAATCCGTTTTCATGACATTAAGGGTCTGTTGAATCCAGACCCTGTAACGAGAATCCTCATCCTATGTATTCCCGGCAGAGGCAAAGTCACAAAAACCTACCTGTTTCGGATTCCGGAATTCACCTTCAAGATCCGTTCCCAGTACAAGGGACGCAGTAAATGACATCCAGATATTGGCAGGTTTCTTAACAGATGCTATCAGGTCAACAAGCCCATTTTTTTCTCTGACAACTGCCGGTTCATACACAAATCCGTCGTCAAAGCGTGTATCGCGGGCTAATACAACCGGACCCCTGACAATTGCCTGATAACCAAATCCATTTTTTCTCCCAGATATCCTTCCATTTTAATGGTTGATGGAGAGTATGATACCATCTTATCGCTGACCGAATTAAAGGATTTGGTTTTACTATTAAACCCCTGCCCAGCCAAAACCAGTGAAAAAGGGAAAATTATTACTAAAGCTATTATTTTATTCATCCCGGTTATCTTTTAAGTTTAAGATCATTATTCATAAAAAATTCGAATCAATCTTTTTTCCTGATCTGATTAATTAGTTCAGATTGGTTGATTTAATGTTCCTGCAATTTAAATACAAAAGGGGAATTTTCATAAGACCGGAATTAAAGAATCATCACGTTTAAGCGATGAATCAAAAGCTGACTAAAAAATATTTTCTTTTTAAATAAATTAAGCTTAACTTTGTTTATTCTTAATTAAGAAT
>JBGOZX010000062.1:0-23015 GCA_041480425.1 Bacteroidia bacterium | reverse complement strand
TCTTTTTGATCGATGGACCATGTTGCTAAATATTTTACTGCAATAATGAGGCTTCTTTCATTAAAAATTCTATAAAAACTTTCGGCAGTTTTTTCAGCTATAATGCTAAGTTGCTTTGATTCTGTTAGTTTCCTTTCACGTTCTTTAATGATACTCTCTTTAATGAGTCCGTCAACAAATGGCTTGACCATAAGCCGGTGGCTACGAATAAGAGAGTCAGCAAGCTGATCATCGTTTTGAATATAAGCCTTTTTCAGCTCGTGTGAAAATTCCTCCTGGGAAAGTTGCTGTGTTTGCTGAAAGGCAATTCCGGGAGTTGAAGGAATTGCCCATAGTAGCACTAACAGAATGGTTATTATCCTATTAACCTTCTTTTTTCTAATTCTATTTGCCATTACTATTATTTTAAATATAGGCAGTATGAAGTGCAAAGTTGAATTGTGATTTTCAGAAAATCACTTGTCTTAATTTTTTGCCAACGCCAATGCCTTTTGCAACTCCTCTATTGCTTTATCTTTGCTACCCACATCAGAGTAAAGGGAACCCAGGATTTCATGCGGTAAAGGGGCATCAATATTTATTTTTGAAATAATCTGAAATTCATTAATAGCATCCTGAAGTAATCCCTGATTTATATAATATGCACCAAGTATAGAATGCAAACTACTGCTTTCCGGTTCATCTTTGAAAGTACTCCTGATTACCGATTCCTGCTCCTCTACTTCTTTGGATTTTTCAAGTGAAAGAACAGAAAATTTGTGATTGGCTGATTTATCAGATTCAATAAGTTCTTCCCCTTCTACATACCAGAAATAAGATTCTCCAAATTCAAGTCCCTTTTCATTATCGGGATATTTCATCGTACTATCGGATACTTTCTTACTCCAGACAAGACCTCTGCTATTGTACAGATTCACAATATAATTGTCGAATGATTTCTTCGCGAGCCATGAAAATGAGGGACGATCTGTTTTAATAAGAGTGTTGTAAGGAGATGTCAGTTCAATTGCCTGTTCTGTATTGCCTGATCGTAATCCAGCCAATGCACCTATATCTCTTTTGTTATCTCTTTTTGAGGTTAATGCAGATAAATTAACCATCATTGCAGATGATATTTTTTTTACATCGCCGCTTGATTCAGTTGCAGAAGTCTCATTACCCGAAACCTTGATATTACTGTTTGATCCCAGCTTAAACACAATACTGTTTGAAAAGGTTATTGTGGCTTCCGAATTAGCTGATGTTTTGATCAGATCACCCTGGAATAGCTGTGTTCCCCAGTAGGCTTTCACGAACTCAGTTTTATTAAACTTCTTTATGAGAACATCTCCGTTTACGCCAGTGATCAAAGCAAGACATTGCGAAGGTTGCTGGGCAATGGATAATCTCAGACCGGACAACAAGAAGATAAATAGTAAAAGGACTAAACCTGTTTTAGATCGCATAATATTGTTCCTCCAGATAGATTTATATAACATTCATGTTTAATACGAACAGAACAAATACAGGATAATTAAATCCAGATATGGAAATTCTTTACAAAGATATGCCAGATGATATTAAAAGTCAATTATTTTTATTTATCTGTTTTGATATCAATAAATTAAGAGGTGATTAAGTTTGCAGTATTCTCAGTTTCGGGCTGCTTCTCCGGCTGAATCGGGAAGTCTTTCGGGGACACGCCAAAATAATCCCTGAAGCATTTGGAAAAATACGATGGATTGGTAAATCCTACGCTCATTGCAATTTCTGTAAGATTACCTGCCTGATCATAAATTAGTCTGGCTGACCGCCTCATGCGGTAATTGTGTATTATAGAACTTGGTGACAAACCTGTCAGGGCTTTCACTTTTCTGTACAGGTGAACACGGCTCATACCGATTTTTTCCTGAAGTGAACCTACATCGAACTCAAAATATTTAAGATTTTCGTTGATTATTATGTTGATCTTTTTCATGAAAACCTCATCTATAGTGTTAAATGTTCCGACCGGCTGTTCTAATCCTTTTAGTAATCCAAATTTAAGACTGAGTTTTTCACGCTGAACCAGAAGATTGGATATCCTTACTTTTAATTCATTGATATCAAATGGCTTATAGATATAGTCATCAGCACCTGAAGTTAAGCCTTCAATCTTGTTTTCAATTGTAGTTTTTGCAGTAAGCATTACTACAGGTATATGACTGGTCCTTTCATCGTTTTTCAACCTTTTGCAAAGCTCTACTCCTCCAAGGTCAGGCATAATTACATCCGTTATTATGATATCCGGTATTTTGGCAAAAGCTATGTGCATTCCTGATTTTCCGTTATCAGCTTCATAAACAGAATATTCCATTGAGAGGTTTTCTCTTATGAAAGTCCGAAGATCAGTATTGTCATCAATTATTAATAGATGTACCTTTTTCGCTGCATTTTCCATCTCTTTTTCAGCCAGAGAGACATGATGATCAATCTGCCGGTCATATTCAATTACCCCGTTGGGATGTTTTTCAACAACGACAAATTCATCATTGGTAAGATGGTCTTTTCCAGGAGGAATTCTGATTTCGTGAAAAATATCCGTGAAAAAGCGGGTTTTCAATCGGGCCATCTCCTCTATCTGCCGGTTCTTTTTCTCCAAATCTTTGGTTCGGATAAGAACTTCATTCTCAAGTCTTTTCTTGTCCCTGACAAGGTAATGAAGATGTACTCCGGTTATAATTAATAAAACAATTAATAAAAGCAAACCATAAACTAAAAATGCCTGGGCATTTATGTACCATAGCGGACTTATATCTTCTTCAGGTATTAACAATTTCTGACCAAAAGATTGCTCGAAAGGAAAAAAAATCAGGAAGCAGATCAATATTTTGTTTAAGATGTTCATTAATCTGGTTTTACTATCAGATAAACCCGTCAACCAACATATTCAATATCAGACATAAAAGTTAAGGTTATTTCATTAAGTACAATAAAAATATTAAGATGTTTTTACTAAACTGCATAATATTTTGACCAATTTTTATTAATCAGCATTGGTATTTTATCAGGATTTTTATCCAGGATCATTACTTTTGTGTATCAATAACCTTAAATCATTCTTAATGGATATCCTGTTTACCGATCCGCTAAAACTTAAAAGGCCGAACGCCTTTATGCTGAAACCTGATAAAACAATGAGAGGAATTCTTGTTGATACGCTGTCACCTGATCAACAATCAATTGAATCCAGGAACTATGAATAGAAATTGGCACATTTCAATCCTGGCGGGGATTATATATTTCATCTCTTACAATTTATTTGCAGCGGAAACAAAAATCACAGGCGAACTCAGGCAATGGCACAAGGTTACTCTCACAATGGACGGACCATTGGCGCATGAATCTGACAGTTACCCAAATCCATTTCTCGATTACCGGATGATCGTCACATTCACTCACGAGTCGGGTTCACCCAGCTACCATGTGCCTGGTTATTTTGCTGCTGATGGCAACACGTCGGAGACATCAGCTGAATCCGGAAACAAATGGCGTGCGCACTTATCGCCGGACAAACCCGGGCGTTGGAATTACGAAGTTTCAATTCTGACAGGGAAGAACGTTGCTGTTGACGATGATGCAGCTCTTCAGGCTTCACCTGTCATTCATTCGACGGGCAGTTTTGACATTTTATCAACCGACAAAACGGGTCGTGATTTCCGCTTCCATGGTCGTCTGCAGTATGTCGGAAAGCGATACCTGCAGTTTGCAGGTACCAAGGAGTTCTTCCTCAAAGCCGGAGCTGATTCTCCGGAAAACCTGATGGCGTATGAAGATTTTGACGGTACTTACTCAAATAAAGCAGTAGGAATTATGCGTGCCAATGAAGCTGCAACTTCTTCTCTCAAAACCTGGCAGTCTCACATTCGCGACTGGCAGCCTGGCGACCCGACATGGCAAAATGGTAAAGGCAAGGGGTTGATCGGAGCATTGAACTACCTGGCAGGGAAAGGCTGCAATGTCTTTTCGTTCCTGACTTACAACGCCGGTGGCGACGGCGATGATGTCTGGCCGTTCATATCACGCGACGACAAATTACACTACGATTGCTCTAAACTCGATCAGTGGCAGATCATGTTCGATCATGCTCAGAAACTCGGACTGTACCTGCACTTTAAACTCCAGGAGACCGAAAATGATGACAACAGCAATGGCAATATTAAAAATGTTCCTACAGCTCTTGATGGAGGCGATTTAGGCATCGAGCGTAAGCTTTACCTGCGTGAGCTGGTCGCACGCTTCGGATACGAACTCGCATTGAACTGGAACCTGGGAGAAGAGAACAGCCAGACACCAGAACAGCAAAGGGCCATGGCCCAATATATCCGTGACACTGATCCCTATATGCATCACATTGTCATTCATACCTTTCCTGATTGGCAGGACCGTGTTTATCGACCATTACTGGGCGATCAGTCATTGATTACCGGCGCTTCCCTGCAAAATAACTGGTCAACAGATCACCAGAGAGTATTATATTGGCTTCAGGAGTCGGAAAAAACGGGTAAATTATGGATTGTGACAAACGACGAACAGAATCCGCATTACACCGGTGTGCCACCAGATTCAGGGTATGCTGGTTTTGATGGCGTTGCCCGACCCGGGAATGGCAACAACCCTTATACAATACATGATATACGTAAATACGCTCTATGGGGTGTGTTGATGGCTGGCGGAGCAGGAGTTGAATACTACTTCGGCTATACACTCCCTCAAAATGACCTCGGTTGCGAAGACTGGCGCAGCCGTGATCAAAGTTGGAATTACTGCCGCATTGCACTTGATTTCTTCCGTGAAAACAAAATTCCATTCTGGGAAATGCAGTGTACAGATTCGCTGGCAGGGAACGCCCGGAACAATAACCTGAAGTATTGCTTTGCCCGATCCGGCGAGATATACATTGTCTATTTGCCGAAGGGCGGTTCTACAGAACTAAACCTGAGCAACAGCACATCAATTTTTCATGTTAAATGGTTTAATCCGCGCGAAGGCGGCCCTCTTCAGTCCGGTAGCCTGAGCGAAGTTAAAGGTCCTGGCAAAGTCTCGCTGGGACAACCACCAACTGATCCGTCTGAAGATTGGGTAATTCTGATCAGGAAATAGTTGATGGCTAATTCCCCACATTTTGTCGATTTTACTGGTTAGTGGTGGTCTATACCTCCATTAACCACCTGATTACTCCTTCTCCCTTTCAACATTTCAACGTTTCAACTCTTCAACTTGCCCCTCTTAACTTAAATAGTATTTTTGTATCCTGCATCATCGATAACAACAATGGATATCCTCTTTACAGATGCCCTTAAGCTGAAAAGACCGAATGCTTTTCATGTAATGCTGAAACCGGCAGGACCCTCATGTAACCTCAATTGCACCTATTGCTATTATCTGGAGAAAAAGAAACTTTATCCTGATAAAAAGGATTTCAGGATGTCAGAGGAGCTTCTTGAGAATTTTGTAAAGCAATTTATTGAAGCTCAACAGGTCCCTGTTGTAACTTTTACATGGCAGGGAGGAGAACCCACTCTTCTGGGGATTGATTTTTTCAGGAAAGCAATTGAATTTCAGAAAAAATATGCCGGAGGAAAGAATATTGAAAATGCTTTCCAGACTAATGGAACAAGACTAAATGATGAATGGTGTAAGTTCTTTACTGACAATAATATACTTGTAGGTATCTCAATTGATGGTGAAGGTCACAACCATGACCATTACAGGAAGACAAATTCGGGAGGACCAACCTTCAAGAGAACGATGAAGGGTATTGAATTACTTCATAAGCATGAGGTTGAATTTAATACCCTTAGTTGTGTAAACAGCTATAACGTCAATTTTGCATCAGAGACATACAGGTTTCTTAAAAAGACAGGAAGCGGATTTATCCAATTCCTGCCTGTGGTTGAACGTGCAACCAATAAACCTGAAGATGGCAGGCTGGAACTTGTAGCTCCTGTCTATGGCGAAGATGCTAAGGTTACTGACTGGTCTGTCGTAGCACAGGATTTTGGTAGGTTCCTGATAACCATTTTCGATGAATGGGTTAGAAATGATGTTGCCAGGTACTTTGTTCAGATATTTGATACAACTCTGGCCAATTATGCAGGAGAAAATCCGGGGTTATGTGTCTTTAATGAAACCTGTGGTGATGCACTTGTGATGGAGCATAACGGCGATCTTTTTTCATGTGACCATTTTGTTTATCCTGAGTATTTTCTTGGGAACGTATCGGAGACATCAATGATTGATATGGTGAAATCGCAGCGGCAGTTCGATTTTGGAATTGATAAGCGCAATAAGTTATCACGGTATTGTCTGCAATGCGATGTCCGGTATGCCTGCCATGGTGAATGTCCAAAGCACAGGTTTATTGCTACGCCGAATGGGAAACCAGGCTTAAACTATCTGTGCGAGGGTTATAAGATGTTTTTCAAACATGTTGAGCCATATATGGAGTACATGGCAAAAGAACTCAGGAACAAACGTCCTCCTGCAAACGTTATGAACTGGATCAGAAATAAGGAAAACCAGGTTGTAAAACCATCAATTCCGGAACGAAATGCCCCCTGCCCCTGTGGCAGTGGGAAGAAATTCAAGAACTGCTGTGCCGGGAAACCACTATATATGGCATAATCCTCCTTCGCTAAAGCTTAGGAGGACAAAGAGGGTATAGGCACAAGGGTACAAAAGCTTTAGAAACTGTAATTTCAACCCGCAGCGCAGGACAAGTTAACCCTGATTGGTGCAGAAAGTTTTTTATTTAATCGTAAATATACTCCTCTCCATCTTTTACCTTAACAGTATAACCTGATTCATTGTATTCATAAGTGGACTCAGATTCTGAGTAATCATCAATCCCGGGAGTTTTCTCATACCAGAGTATTAAAAAGTAAATCCCGAGCCCTAATGCTCCCGGAAGAAATAGCAGGGTGGTTTTGCCTGACCAACTGGAAATAAAAGATATCCAGCCACGCACGATCAAAAAGACTGAACGGCTCATAGTTGAGGACTATGAAAGACTCGAGCATGCATTTTCGGCTCTCAGCAGGGCCGGGGGTGAGTTCATGAGGCTAAGTGCATCATTCCACAAAATTTTGTATCTTTTCTGAGTACTTTATTAATACAAATACTAGCTTCAATCCAATGAGACTTACTCGTCTGAAAAGAATTGTTATCAGCCTGATTTTGATTGCCCTTTTTTCGGATAGTTTTTCTCAGAGTATTGAAAAGAAAATATACCAGACAACTTTCACAAAAACCGCTCCGGTAATTGACGGATTGATGAATGATGAATGCTGGAACATGGTTGAATGGGGCGGCGATTTTATCCAGTTCCAGCCTTATGAGAATAAGCCTCCCACACAAAGCCAAAGCGCCAGGTTGAATTACTTCCTTATTCCGTGGCCCGGATGCCTCAGAATGTTTTTCTGCTGAAGTTTTCTTACTGGTTTTCGATATAACGGAGCTAAAATATATAATGATGGAGATAGGGATCTTGCTCCCCTCTCCCACGCTGCCGATGTTCTCAGAAAGGCAATTGATTCACTATAAAAGGCTCAGGGCATGGGGCAGGGAGCCTGGGGCACAGGGTAAAAATGTACCGTGCATTATGGAATTAACTCAGATGCACAATAAAATGACAGGTTTTTCCGCCTCTGCGAACACTTTCCGCAATATCAACTTTAAATGACTTACCCAGAGCTGTTTCAAAAATGGTCTGATGTGTGGTTCTGGTGCATTCGCAATGTATATCGTCGGGTTTTGGAGTTCTGTAATTAGCTGCCGGGCAGTAACACCCTTTGGAAACTTCCCCGTAACGAATATGGACAGTCGCTCCTTCTTTCCATATTTCAAAATTCTTCCTGTAGCTTTTAATCAGTTTGTCAAGATCGCCGCTTCCGTTAATAGCAATATCTTTCTTGAACTGAAACCTGTTAAAACAGGCTTTTCCGCAGTTTCCGACTATTCTTTCCTGAGTTTCACGATCGAGTAATTTTCCCATTGAATCGAGAAGATCGGATAGCCAGTTTTCCACAAATTGTTTTTGTGACTGAAGGGCTTGCAGCTTATCTTCCTGAATCAGAGATTCTGTTGCAGGTTCCGATCCGGAAAGATTTTGTATAACAAACGGGCAAACGCCGAGAAGGGCAAGTTTTCGGGCAAATGCTTTTCTATCCATGAGCTTAATAAAAAGGGTTAATAAATAATTGTTTCTATCCGACATAAGACCGGGAATGGGAACTCGAACCCTATGTCGCACTAGTTTATCCATTTCAGTTAACATCGGTTTTAACCGAATTGAGAACCCCAGGATAACCTGTATTTCATAGTGCATGGCCTATAAAGGGAGCGGTTTTGTGCAGAGTTTACTTCCCGATAGCTCACGATAACTCCCGATAGCTCCCGATAGCTATCGGGACGGAATTGCCTGTCCGACTAGCGTCAGCCTGGCGGGGGCAAATCCCGGTGGGACGGGTTGGAAGGCTCGTTTGCAGCTGTAGGTTTCGCGATGATAATGTGTGAGCTGCAAATGTACCTGACAACGATGGGAAGGTGTCCTTTGGCGCAATATTTGCAGTCACGGTGAGCGCGGGTTTTATCCGGATCGCAATATAGTGAATTGGTTTAATGCATTCATTACCAGGAGGAGAAAGTAATTTCTAATAATAAGCAATCACATCTTTCCCTGCCTTTAAATGTTCACGCACTTTAGTTACAACTTGAACAGGTGCGTTAGTGTCAGGAATGAAAATATCGACCTGTGAACCCATTCTTATCATACCAAAAACTTCACCCCGGGAAACTGAAACATTATTTTTGTATGTGATAATCTTTTTAACGTACTGGTCAGCTATTTGTGTGACAAAAACCTGTAATTTATCATTTTTGATAACATATGAAGCTCTCTCATTATGAACCAGGTAAGAACAATCCTGATGGGGTAATTCAACTTTAAAAAGCAGATTCTGGAATGCAGGAAACATATTAAAATTTTTCCTGAGATCTGATGGAAATTCATAACCTATTCTTCTAATAACTCCAGAAATCGGTGCTCTGTTAAAATGGACATCAAAGGGATTCATTACTATTCCAATAAGCCAGCCAGACTTAAAATTAATATCGGAACTGTGTAAAAGCATTAATTCATGAAGAAGTATCTTTCTTTCATTTTTAATTGAAAAAACCTCAATGGCAGGATCTTGAATATATCTGATATACAATACTTTTCCATCCGCCGGTGATAGAATCGCATTATCTTCTGCATAACTTATTCTCTCCGGATTCCTGAAGAAGTACCAGAATCTCCAGAGAACAAATAAAAGTGTTACAAGAAAAATTATTGTTAAAAAAGTATTCATGCGCCGGAAATCTTTTTTATCAGGTTGTCCAGATATTTGAAATATCCCGCTTCGGTTTTTTTATCGATCCACCATAATGGCCTCAATAATAAAATAGCGATGGGCCAGTAGATAAGCATCTGCAGAAAAAAAAGCAGGTCTTGCATAATATTTTTTATTCTAATCATAAGGAAGAAGCATCTATTAGTCCAGTTATACTATTGTCTGATAATTGGTACTATTGAGTAAAACGGATACCGGTCGGTAATTTCAAGTGCTTCACCCAGGTCATAGTCAGCTTTAAGTTCCGGTAGCGATTCAGGAATTAAATGATTTAAATGTATGTATCGCATTATTGCCCTTCCTCCCGGTGGGGTTTTGTCTCTTATATTAATAAAAAGTTTGTCCATATTTTCCTTCGATATCCAGTCACTGATATTTGAAAGATGGATTTTATTAAATTGACCTGCTTCAGACTTTAACAGAACATTTTCCAGAGATGCATGCCTGAATTCTACCTGTCCGATATTTTTTATAAATGATTCATGATATGCAGGTTGAAGGTATTCCGGAAGTGCCTCAGGAAATAATACTCTGTTGAAAAAGGTATACTGGAAATAGTAGTTTTTACGAGCCAGTGTGTTGCAACAGAAATTTCGGAATCGTTGAAAAAAGAATTCTGGAATATTTCTCGCCCCGCTATAATTCAGTCCAACCCGATCGATTCCAATTTTTTTATAGAGCTGTGGATGAAATGCGATTTTAAAAATACTTCTCAGTAAGGGGTTGCTAATCCACCGGTCGAAAATCACCTTTTGCTCCTCCACTGAATCGCAATCAAATAACCGGTAAAGATTTTTTCTGCCAATTATTGAACACGCAAGAGCAGAAACTTTCCGGATATATTGCTCAAACTGGGCTGAATTAATCACCCCTTGTTTGATTGCATCAGAATGTTGTTCCCAAAAAACGCAATCCTCCTTTGATAATAATGTTCGAATATCATGCCTGAATATCCTTTGGCGTTCCTGATTGGATATGTTCATGTAACCCAGAAAAGAAGCAGCTTTAATTGAATCTAAAAGGGTTGCGGCAACCTTTTTGATTCTGCAAAGCTTTAGCTGGTCGATGGAATTATCTATAGCCAGGATGGTCAGGTCCTGAAGGGCAGCCATGTTTAATGGAAGATCCCCTCCGCTGGCAATACAAAGCAGCGAATCATGCCGGGCAATTTCAAGTGCCCTGAATTCAGTGAGAACATCCTCCTGTGAAATACCATAATAATAGGGAACTCCCATTGGTTAAATATTGACAGCTTTATAACTTCTGAAACCCAAATCACTCCTTGTTTTAAATGAATAGAATTATATTTATTTCAAATAAAATCCATTTATCGATCTACTGATATTTTGTAATGTTCGATACTCCTTCAGGGATCTGAAAACATCCTAAATTTCATTTATCCCATAAATCCTGTTCTTTTCACTAAACAACCGGTTGATATAAATATTGTAGGCAAGATTACCTCCAAAGGTAATTGGGAAATTCTTACCAGTATTAATGGTGCGTTTGAGAGATGATGGCACCGTATACGTTTTTCTGAAAGCCCACCGAAATCCATCATCGAGCTGCTGAGGCGTCATATTCTTGGGTTTAATAACCACATGCTGGGTATCGTAATGCTGCCAGTAATGGTGAAGAATACGTCCTTCGGCTGTCAGTCGACGAAAGGACTCAGTTCCGGGATATGGAGTATAAATTGCATACCTGGGGATGTCAACCTTGAAGGTATTTGCAAAATCAACTGTCTTTTCAAATACATCCAGTTGGTCCTCGTCAAATCCGAAAATAAAACATCCCATTAATACGACGTTGATAGAATGGAGCAAATCTATGATATATTTATATTCCTCAAAACGGTTAAACCCCTTAAAAATTCCTTTAAGAGACATGTTGTTTATTGACTCAAAGCCAATGAGTATATATCTGCAGCCACTTTTCTTTAAAAGATCAATGATTTCTTCATCCTGAAATGCCTTGGTAGATAGCAATCCTCCCCAACTCTTCTTCAGAGGAATCATTGCCCTCAGTAACTCCTTAAAATATTCTGGATTTTCACCCATACTGACATCGTTGAATACAAACCGGCGTGATGGAAGATCTTTAATCTCCTGAATCACTTCACCTATGGGCCGTTCATGCCAGCCATATCCTGCTACAGGGACGGTGCAAAAGTCGCAGATCCCCTTACATCCGCGCGTTGCACTAACAACATTGGGTATCATGTAGCCATTGTTTCGTTGCAGATCACGTCGTGGAGTGGGTATCTTATTGAAATGCATCTCAGAATCACTGTACTTCTTTTGAAGTTGGCCATTTACGTAATCGTTGAGCAATTGAGGCCAGGTTCGTTCCGCAAAACCAATAACAATGCAATCTGCATGTTCCCTGGCCTCCTCAGGCATAAGGGTAACATGAACACCACCAAGAACTATTGTACTTCCATTTTTGCGAAAGGTATCAGCTATTTTATAGGCCTTCAGTGCTGTACCGGTAAGGACGCTAATGGCAACCAAATCGTAATGATTCTGAAAGGGGATTTTGTCTATACTCTCATCAATAATTGTGATATCAAAGTTTAACTCATCCGGAACCAGAGCTGCAAGGGACGTTGCAGTTAATGGCGCTTCACGGAATGAACGGTGGATTGGTCCAAGTTTTAACTTATGGATGCCAGCTTCGGGCATTACAATCAACATTTTTCTTTTCATATCCCTAAGTCTTACTCTTTACGAAACTACCCGGCAGTAAAGTTGTCCAATCCTCTTTAAAATCAAGTAATGGAACTTTAATGGTACCTTGTTTTGAGTGCATGGATTTAAAATTAAGAAATAAACCGACAGCATCGGGTTCCATCACGAAAATTTCAGGAATACCCAACTGGAGCAGTGTTCTGCTGTTTTTATAGTGATAATTCTCTGAAAGTAATTCGTCAAGACGAATGACAATGGATGAATTAGTACTTGTAACTATCATATTGTCAATATCTTCAACTAAGAGGACATAGGTTGGAATTGCTTCTACCAGGAGTGGAGAGATAAATGTTACCATACTCTTCAGGCAAAACTCCTTTCTGATTCTTTCAATAACTGATGAAACGTGGGTTTCATTTAATTTTTCACCGGTTATATCGCATACAATATTCGATTTACCCAAAAATTTCAATGTTGGGGTTTTTCTGTAATAACCTGAAACTTCTACAATATCATTTAACATATACCTGTAGAAACCTCCGCCAGTTGTTACAATCACCTCATACCTGGCACTTTTTTTAAGTTGGTGGATCTGGTAAACTTCCTGATCATCAACTCCTTTAAATTCAAAAAAATGTGAGTTTATGGCAGGGAGATAAACTGATTCAGAATTATTTTTAGATTTAAATGGTATTGTAATAGCTGCCTCGGTGGCCAGAAGCCCTTTGCCCTGAATGGGGATATACGGAAAAAATTCATTCAACCTGTTGGTGAATTTGGATGCCCAGGAATCTTTCCAGCAGCTGATTAATGCCAGCTCAGGCCATAATTTTGATGCCAGCAGGGAGGGTTCACTATTTAAATCAAGACCCTGAAAAATCTGCTTCAGACGGATTGCCTCTTTGGGTTGAGGGTTCAGGTATTTTTTAAAAAGTATTTCAACCTGATCTGACAACTTATAAGGGAATGATAACTTTCCACATTCGATATCCGTAACCAGCTGATTGTGATATTGAATTATTTTGCTGATAATATTCAGAAGTACTAAAGGATTCCATACAGATATCAATCTTAAATTCTTTTGTTTTACGAGAAAGTAGGATACCGCATAGTAATAGTTTTCACTATCATTTAAATGGCATACCTCATCGGGAACTGCCATCACTTTCTGTATCAGATATTTTTGTAGGTAACCAAAGTAACTGCTATCCTCCTCGAAACCAACAGGAATCTTGCTATCGGAATAGTCTGTTTGAGCTATTGGTGTTACGATCCAGAATGATTTTCCGAACAGGATGGAAGGATAATTTTTTATAATATTGTTCAGCCAGACAGCGATAGCCTTTTGAAACTCTCTTTTTAATTGACGATTAAAAGGTATTAATTTACTTGATGAGCTGGTTCCACTGGATAAACAAAACCTGACAATTGGCGATTTTGTTAAAATATTCTTTTGTCCATCCTTTATTAATTCAATATATGGCAAATAATCTTCGTATTTTGAAACAGGAACCTTCTCCTGATAATCCTTAATGCCCGAGATCTTATCAAATGAGTTATTTATTCCAAATTTTGTTCTTCGGTTTATGTTTAAAATAGATTCAAGAATTCTTTTCTGGTTCTTGTATGGATTCTTTAAACTGCTCCTGTAATAAACCTCATCTTTTAGATTAATAATGAAATAGATACTATTATATAAAAGTAAGATAAATCGTTCCATTATTGCGTATTAAGGTAGTATCAATTCATCTTCATTTGAAAAGCCCTGACCAAGACCTCTTTTATAAAAGGACGAATATTATCGAATGATAATCTTGTAAGGCAAACCAGTTCATCACCGTGGGTATAACCCGGATTAAGGGAAAAGAAATTGTTTATAGCCATATTGCCGGTTAGCTTTGATTGCTGAAACGTCTCCCGTAAATACTGGCCTTGGGGTAAAGCCCTGATCACCCCGTGCTGTGGATCATACTGCAAGGGGTACATATCAAATGCTAATGCATCCATAATCCGCTTAATAGGCTCGGGGGTTTCTATTCCATACATAGGATAGTATTCAATAAAATATGCCGGGAGGAATTTAAAGGTGCGCACACCCTTGGAAATCAGCATCCAGTAGAACTCTTTGTCAGGATTACTGAGTATTGTATCGATCATCAGCTTTCCGAAAGCAATGCTGAGATGGAGACTACCCCAATACTCTTTACGGATTATAGTATCACCGGAGTATAGAACCAGAATCTCTTTCTCTCCAATTCTGAAAGGAAATATTTTTTGAGTTGAAAAGCCTACCAATTCGTCACTTTTGGCATCAAAGAGCATTATTACATCAGTTTTGCCATTTAAATCGCGAAGGAAATCATTAAGGATTGTGTTAGCATAGTGAAAATCCATTAGCAGAAACATTTTCTTCCTTTTTTCAGAATCTATCTCCTCCGGTTTTACAATCAGGTATTTGATGTTCATCGCACAAAAATATGTTAAGTTTGAAGTTTTGCAGATAATTGGAGCCGGGGACATGAAAACGGTCGAACAAACCCACTGCTCCGTTACATCATAAACCTCCTGTTTCCAAATAAATCTCTCCTTTTTGGATAGATGAGACAAAGGCCTCATCCTCCTTCCAGTATGTCAGATATAAACGACTCTTGAGGTCAACGTTTGGCAATGGGAAGTTACGAAGAAACGGGTTACTCTCATGCATAGAATAGGCAATATATATATCCTTTCTACCGGATAAATTGTTTAAATTATATTGCAATAACCGGTCAAATACCGTATGATCGTTATTTTTGATGCAAACAAGGGCAATATTCCTGTAATCAATCGGTTTTTCTGAGGTTGGAAACAGCGGTTTTCTATTCAACCATGAATAAAGATTTATCAGCGGTTTTATAAGTTTAAACCTGAATGAGTAAGCATGAATTTTCCACTTCCTGAATTCATCCTGATTCCAGGCACCCATTACTCCTATGAGCTCACTTTTATCAAACGCCAAGGCAATATCTTTCATTTTAAGATTCTTTAGAATCCCCTGTTCTGAGTTATAATGGATTGCTTTATATACTGGAAAGAAGGTTTTAACTTTGCCATATATTTCAAAAAAATCAACAATTGTTGGTATATCTGCTATATCGGCAAATCGAATATTAATACTTGCCTTACTTCTTCTTTTATCCCTGATAATCGTTGGTTTGAATATTAAAGTATGAATTATGCCAAGATCTCTCATCATGGGCAAGTACCCCTTTCCTGACAAGAGATTTTTCCTGGCAACAGAGTTATCCTCAAAAATAGTGATCAGTGAAATCTTTCGCCCTTTTTCATGCTGGTGATTATAAAACGCCTTTGCAAAAAAACCTAAAAGACGATTACGATATTTTTCTGCGAGACGAAGTGATGAAATATAGCCTATAGAGGTTTCCCTTGAATTTATAAAACATTGCTTTTCGCTACCTATTATTGAACCAATAATCTCGCCGGAATCGATCTTTCGCATTACCAACACATCAGGATTATCGCCCTCAACATCAAGGGCATTAAAGAAATCGGGTTCCCGGTTAAGAGAAAAATGAAGATCGCCTGAAGTCGGTAGTGTTTCGTAAAACCGTCGAACTGATTCCTCATCAGATCTATTCAGACATACATACTCGTAATTCGACATCCTGATAAACTCCATTCAAATTCTAGTGCAAAACTATTCGATTTACCTTTATAAATTTCTCTTTATAACCAGGATCGCCCATTGATATCTTCATACGTTGCGAAGCATCTCTCCTTAACAGAAAATTGATTGTCAGGTACATTATCAACATATATAGATTCCCTGAGTTTACTTTATTGCCGATTCGTTTAATAATTGAAGGAATGCTATAGAATTTCCTTCGTGATTGCTTTGCTATGGTCTCGACCTCTCCGACAGGTAAAATTGTCTGGAAAGGTATTTTTCCATAGAGATAATCAGGATCTAACCACCATTTATCGTAAAGTAAACGTTTTTCAGTTTCCAGTTTGCTGTACAATTCTGTGCCGGGAAATGGAGTAATGTGATTAAACCCTACCATAAAAATTCTGTTATCCATGCAAAAATTAATAGTAGATCGAATGCTATCTTTTGTATCAAAATCATTACCAAAAAGGAAGGTTGCATAAATTCTTAATCCAACATCATGAATTCTTTTAACAGCTGCTGATTGACCTTCCGGAATAATATTAAAACTTTTATTTAACGATTTCAGGTTCTCAGGTTCCAGACTTTCAAATCCAATCAGTATCCCCTGACAACCACTTTCAACCATCAATCGAAGTAACTCCTGATCCTTTGAAATAGTCAAATCTGCTTGCCCGACCCAGCGAATTTTTAGTGGGATCAATGCCCTGAAAAGTTCTTTTACCTTTGTATGGCTGGCTGTAATATTATCATCCACAAAGAAGAATAACCTTTTATTGTCCTTTATCTGATTGATTTCATTTATAATAATACTAAAATCCCGATAGTAATGATGACCATTAAAGAAATTCTGGATTGAGCAGAAATTGCATTTATACTTACACCCTCTTCCTGCTTCGATAAGATTAATCTTTAAGTAATTCTTCCCCCGATAGATCGAGCGATCAGGTATCACTTTGCTTTCTGTAAGATTTACACTGGCAGAATAGATCCTGTTGAGAATTCCTTTTCTAAAGTCATCGATCAAAATCCCCCATGAATTCTCTGCCTGACCTATTACGATGGCATCTGCATATTCCAGAGCCTCATCAGGGCATAATGTGGCATGAAATCCACCCATAACTACCGGAATATTTCTTTTTCGGTATTCGGACGCAATTTGATAAGCCCTTCGGGCAGTATAAGTCTCAATACTGATTGCAACAAGATCTGTAGGTTCATCGAATGGAATTTCCTCCATCCTATCATCCCAAAACACTATCTGAACATCATTGGGTGTAAGTGCGGCAATCTGAGCCATTGGTAAAGGTTCCATCTGCCAGGCTCTGAGATATTTTTTACCCGGATAATTACCTACCCTGGGATGGATGAGGGTTAGTTTCATTATTTTGGTTACTTGTGAATCCCAACATTATAAAAAATTCTGTGTATAAAAATTGCTGATTAGTTCATTTCTTTTCACAACACCATCTACATCTTCAATCCCAACCTTAAATATCTCTTAAGCCAATTCTCCGAGCGGAAAAGAAGAGAATACCTCAAGAGTATTCCAATTTTCCATATTGATTTTAAGGTTACCGGATTTATTAATCTGGCAGCAATAGAACTATAGCTACTCCATTTCTTCTTTATATCGTAACAACACTGAGTTAATTCATCAGGTGTCATATGCTTAGGGATAAAGGCGGCATGGTTGAAAGCATAATCCTTGTGTAACCACCATTTATCATCGTAAAGTAATCTATTCTCCTCTTTTAGCTTTTGGTAGAGAGGTGTACCCGGATAGGGAAGCAGGATATTAAAAGCTGCAAATGCAACTTTGTTTTTTCGGGCAAATAGATAGGTTTCCTCAATGCTTTCCTTTGTTTCATCATCATGCCCCATGGTGAATGCCGCCCATATAAAGATACCATGGTCATGTACAATTTTAATGGGTTCTGCATAATTGTTCCCACAAAACATATTAGGTTTCTTATCCAATGTCCTTAACCCATTCTCTGATATAGATTCAAATCCGATAACAAGACCAAGACAACCGCTTTTTTGCATCAAATTCATCAATTCAGCATCATTAACCATGTCGATGCTTGCTTGTCCTACCCACCTTATTTTTAATGGAATTAAGGCCTTAAAAAGTTGTTTTGCGGCTTCCTTATCAGCAACAATATTATCATCGACAAAGAAAAAGAACTTTCTCCCATCAAGTTCAATTTCATTAATAGTATCTGAAACATTTCGTTGATAGTATGACTTTTCAAAATATGCGCTTATTGCGCAGAAATTGCATGCAAAAGGGCATCCCCTGCCAAATTGAGTTAAAGAGATGGGAAGATAATCCTTCCCCTTAAAAATCCTTTTATCAGGGAATAATCCAGAGGGAGGTACTCCGGGTTTACTGAAGTAAAATTTCTGTAGTCGTTTCTTGCGAGCGTCTTCAATTACCTTTTCCCAAATAAATTCTGCATCACCTAAAACTACAGTATCAGCATACCCAGATACCTCCTCGGGAAATAAACTTGCATGTATTCCGCCAATAAGTGTATGAACTCCTCGATGTTTGAAGGATTCAACTATTTCATAGGCACGACGTGCAGTAAAGATTTCAACGGTTATTGCAACTAAATCAGTAGGTTCATCGAAAGGGATTTTTTCAATTCTGTCATCATACATCACCACTTCAATATCATGGGGAGTAAGGCCAGCGATGGAAGCTAACTGTAAGGGTTCCATTCGGCTTCCATCTCTATAGGTTTCCGATCTGTTTTTATCAAGAATTAATCTGCCGATAGCAGGTTTTATTAGCGTTAGCTTCATTGCACCCTGAGTTTAGGATTAAGTCATTTCCCCAAATATTTTAAGCAATATTTAATTAAGAAATATTTACTAATGCTTTTCCCTGTTTTTTATAAATCTGCTTTCGATTTGAAAGATTTAATATTAAATAAATGATAAAATTTGATAAATTCCTACTGTTACATTTAAAATCCAACATCCTGTAAATAATCGAAACGATAGAATTGAAAGATCTTTTAGCCCGAAAGCAACCATCCTCAAGTTCTTCAGGTGAAAGAAAAACAGGTTGAAACATAGCTTTCCCAAAATAGAACTCATCATCTAACCACCATTTTTCGTAAAGTAAGCGGTTCTCATTCTTTAATCTGACATAGATATCTGTTCCGGGCATTGGATACAAAGTATTAAAATTTGCAACAGCAAATTTCATACACTTTGCGAAATTAACAGCTTTTTCAAATTGATCCCCATCATCGTGATCGTAGCCAAAAATGTAAGTGCCATAAATCATTATTTCATATTTTCTGAATTTGTTTATTGCCGATTTATAATCACTTATTGAAAGGTTACTGCTTTTGTTCATTTGGTTGAGATCATCCTTATTTAATGATTCAATGCCAATAATCACCATTATACATCCGCTTTTCCCCAGTAATTCCATCAAATCATCATCCTTTGTAATATCCAATGAAATCTGGCAACCCCATTTTTTCTTAAGTGGTGCAATTCTCAATAAAAATTCAGTAAAACCGGCTTTATTCTGATAAATATTGTCATCAACAATGAACAAGGGTTTGTTATTTAACCCTTGAATCTCTATTATTACCTCATCGATTGGTCTAGATATCGGGCTCCCTGGATAGAATGATTTAACCGAACAAAATTCGCATTGAAATTTACATCCCCTACTCCATTGAACCAGATTAAACGGGAAATATTTCTTATCCTTGAATATTGATCTGTCAAAACTGGTTTGAATGGTATCAGAAACTTTAATGCTTTTGTAAATTCTTTTTAGCATTCCCTCCTGAAAATCGGATAAAACCTGAGGCCAGATTGACTCTGCATCACCTATCGCCACAGATGCGGCATGTTCAAGTGCCTCTTCGGGTTCAAATGTAGGGTGAAATCCCCCCATGATAACCGGGATGTTTTGTTTTCTGTAAATTTCTGCAATCTGGTAAGCCCGTTTAGCTGTAAATGTCTCAACGCTCATGGCAACCAAATCTGCATGTTCATCAAGAGGAATTGATTCAATATTTTCATCATAAAATGCTCTTTCTATTTCCGGCGGAGTTAAAGCAGAGAGTACAGCAAAGGCAAGAGGTTGCAAGCCTTGACTTTTCTGCAACGGATGCATAGCAGGTTTTAAAAAAAGTATCTTCATTAAATAAGATTGAATATGATCAGCTCACAGTTTATTTCGGACGGACAGAAGGCTCCAGGAGTAGCCCGAACACTAATTTCTTTGCCGGGCGACTTTTTTCTTCTTAATAACTTTACAAATAATCTTTGAAAACCTTTCGAAAATTGAATCCCTGAATTGCAAATGCAATTGCTAATGGGAAAAATTGCGGACGTCTAAATAAAGACCAGAATAATAAATTCCAATAATAAGCCCTGGCTTTATCAATAATACCAAGAAACCAAATAGATTTTAAAAACGCTCCCAGATAAGTAAAATATGACATTATGTAAACGTGATGTAATTGCGATTTTGGTAATGCTTTATACTCTTTTGAAAATCTCCTGACCCGTTCATAGAAAGGTTTAGGGGAGTAAATCTCCCTGATAATTCTTTTATAGCCATTAATTAGAATTTCATGACTCATTTTAGGGATAAAGTTTATTGAGAAGTCTGAAGTATCTCCCGAAGTTTCCTTCAATAACCTGTTTTCTCTTAAAAGACGACGGTAGAGTCTGGAGCCTCGTGGTGCATTTAATAGTCCCACCATAGCAGTGACTATTCCACTTTTTTGGATGAATTCAATCTGCTTTTCAAAAATCGAAGCGGGGTCGCTATCAAACCCAACTATAAATCCACCGAAAACAATCAAGCCAGAGTGCTGAATTTTATTAACACATGCTACCAAGTCTCGCTTTATATTCTGGAGCTTATTGCATTCTGCCAGACTTTCCTCGTGAGGTGTCTCAATGCCGATAAATACCGAATCGAAGCCTGAATTAATCATTAATTGCATAAGTTCCTCGTCATCAGCAATATCTACAGATGCTTGTGTGATGAAAGAGAAGGGATATTTTTTGGTTGCCATCCATTCAATTATACCAGGCAAAATCTCCTGTTTAAGATTTTTTTTGTTTCCTATAAAGTTATCATCAATAAAAAAAACTGCACCTCTCCAACCCTTAGAGTACAGACTCTCTAATTCGGTTATTATCTGATAACTGTTCTTTGTCCGAAAACTGCGGCCAAAAAGAGTAATTATTTCGCAGAATTCACAATTGAAAGGACAACCACGGGAATACTGGATATTCATAGATAAATATTTTTTCATATCTACAAGCTCCCATAGCGGTACTGGTGTCTTTTCTAAATCCGGGAATCCCTCATCGGTATAAACATGTTTCGCACATCCATTCCTCAAATCTTCCAAAAAGAGTGGCAGTGTAATTTCAGCTTCATTAAGTACAAAATAATCCACATCCTCGAACTCTTCATATCTCGTAGTAAAGAGAGGCCCTCCGGCGACAATTCGAATACCTGTTTTTTTGCACCTACCAATAACTTCTGTAACCGATTCTTTCTGAATATTCATCGCACTAATGAAAACGAAATCGGCACCATCAAAATCTATATCCTGAAGCGCGGTTACATTCATATCTATAAGTTTTTTCTCCCAGTCTTTTGGAAGCATGGCTGCCACAGTTAGTAATCCTAACGGCGGAGAATCTGCCTTTTTAGAAATAAACTTTAAAGCATACTTAAAACTCCAGACTGTATCAGGGTATACGGGGTAAACCAGGACAACTTTCATATTATTCTTATATTAGGACTTCTCCAATGGTTTGTACCATTTGCTTTTAGTTTGCCACCCAAACAATATAACCACCCAAATAGGTTCTAAAAGTAATCCAATCTGCATCGGTGGGTAAGTGTCAACCAGCCAGACATAGTTTTCTTGTATTCACAGCGTATCAGGTTATATAATGCAACATAATTAAGTGATAAAATTTTTAATCTTTCAGGATTAAAATCTTAAAGTTACAGAATCCTTGTCATATAGCAGTCCCGGGCTAGCAGAAAAGCATCCCGATTTATCGGGACTTGATTGCCTGTCCGACTGGCGTCAGCCAGGTGGGCAAATCCCGGCGAAAGATAAAAGTGTCTTTCATACACTTATGCGTCTAGAGCCGCAATCACGGTTTACGTAAAAAAAAGAAAAGTTAGGTTTCAAGATAAAACTGTCTGGGTGACGTGCAAAAATTGTGACAAGCTTATCGCCCATACCAGCGTGTCAGATGGTCGTAGCAATTTTTATTTTTTTTGAAATGTTTCTCTCAATGAATATAAGGACTATGATCAATAAAGCGATAGGTCGAATGAAAGATATTGATTGTTTTGTTACATTTTTCTTTCTTTATTTTAGCTTTACAACAACATTAAATAATCTTGTTTTGCAGTATTTATACATGGCAATTATTCTGTAACTATTTAATAACTAATTTGTTTAACAAAAGGCTTACGAGTGATAGACTATAAATTTGCAGTCTATTTAGTAGTTAGCCGGATCTACGCTAAGCGTGGGTCAACTATGAAAGGAGGTCTATATGCTGTTCGGTAATCAGGGCGCAACAAACGTCCTCCACACTTCGGTTCTCGCGATAGGCATACTCATTGTCACCGCTAGCCTCTCTGCGGCGCAGTTGCCGGCTACCATTCAGCAGGCCATACTAAACGAGCCGAATCAGAACACGACAGAGGTGTCCACGGAGGAGCTGAGGCAAATCCTTGCAGCAGGGACCGTCACCATTTTCGATGCTCGCCCCTTTCGCGAGTTTGCCGTCAGCCATATTCCTGGCGCGCGGAACGTCGCAGCCAAACCAGGTGCGCCGATGTCCGAATATGTGCCCGATGTTGCAGAGATCGGGCGGGCCGTCGGCGGGGATAAGAATGCTCCGATGATTCTCTACTGTAACGGTCCGTACTGTGGGAAGAGCAAGCGGTTGGCGGAGGAACTTCTCGCTGCTGGCTACACCAGTGTACGCCGGTACCAACTCGGCATTCCCGTCTGGCGGGCGTTGGGTGGGATATGCCAGATTGAGGCGGAAGGACTGCGCTACGTTCTGGAGCAAGACCGGACGGCTGTAGTGATCGATGTGCGAGAGTCCGAACAATTTCGCACGGGAACGCTGCCCGGGGCGCGCAACATACCGAGGAGCCTCGTTCTTGAGGGCAAGGACGTAGGAGAGATCAAGCGTGCTAAGGAC
>JBGOZX010000061.1:0-23355 GCA_041480425.1 Bacteroidia bacterium | reverse complement strand
CATCTTTGCCGGCGGCAATGAATACAGGTATTTCGATATAAAAAGCATCAGGTATCAGTCTGAGTATATCAAGAACATAGACTATTTAATATCTAATTACCATGTTTTCCTGTATCCTTCGGAGAACAGGGAATTTAAACCGTATTTCTACTGGCAGGACTTCAACGGGAAGTATTATGTTGCTTTCCAGGAGGGTCAAAATGCCGAGACAGATGCAGATTATGTATATGTCCATTTTACCCTTCCTTCAAAGTATATGATTTCAGGAGGGAAGATGTATGTATCGGGAGCTTTGAACAACTGGAATTTCAATAAAGATAATTTGATGTTTTATAATCCCGAACGCAGCGAATACGAGTGCTCAATGCTATTGAAACAGGGCTGGTATAACTATGAATATGTATTCCGGAAAAATGATATTTCCGATGGCGTTGCAACACTGTTTGAGGGCAGCCATTATGAAACGGAAAATGATTATTTAGTCCTGGTTTATTACAGGAATCCACGGGATCGCTATGACAGGATCATTGGTTCGGCTATTGCCAATACCCTGAATCGTCTCTCTAATTAATGCTTTTCATGAATGTCAATTCCATACTGCATTAATACAGTATGTTTCAGAGTCTTCAGGATTTCTTTCATGTATTCATCAACAGCTTTTAACGATCCCGGAAGGGTATAAATAAGTGATTTCCCCGTGATGCCTGCAACTCCCCTGCTTAGAAGAGCATTTGGTTTTTCCATACCATATTTGATCCTTATGAATTCCATAATACCGGGAATTTTTTTTGTAATGAGAGGGGAAACAGTATCGACAGTTATATCCCGTGGACCGATACCTGTTCCTCCTGTGGTTATAATTAAATTATAGACATCCCCGCCACTTTTTACCAGTTCCCTGAGGATAGCTGCATCATCCGGAATAAGAGTCGTTTTGATATCTGAATTCCAGTTTAAGGAGGCAAAATATTCTAAAAGTTTTTCTTTTATCCGTGGACCACTGAGATCCTCATATTTTCCCTTGTAAGCCCTGTCGCTGAGAGTAATAATCAGTACTTCAAATTTCTCAGGAAGATTCATTTCTTGGTTTTTTCGATTAGTTCTGTTTTATTGATAGACATCTTTTTATCGACAGCCTTACACATATCATAAACTGTCAGAAGGGCAACACTTACAGCAGTCAAAGCTTCCATCTCAGCCCCAGTTCTGCCGGTACATTTTATTTCGCTTTCAGCAATGATTCCCGAGCTGTCAATCCTGAGGTCCACTTTGATGTTATCGAGTACTATATTATGGCACAAAGGAATAAGGCCGGATGTCTGCTTTGCCGCATTTATCCCTGCAAGTTGTGCAACCGTAAGAACATCCCCTTTTTTCAGAAGGTTATCTTCAATAAGTTTCAGGGTATCTGCGGCCAGAGTAATGTGACCATGGGCTTTGGCCATTCTTTGCTGGATCTCTTTATGCCCGACATCAACCATAACGGCCCTGCCTTTTTTGTCGGTATGCGTCAGTTTATTCATGATTATTTAACCTCCAATATTATAAAAACCATCTGTCTGATTATTTGATCCCTGTTCGGGTTTTAACCCGATCGCCATTTTTATTGCATTATCATATCCATGTTCCCTTATATCAAACTCAATGTTATTGAACAGACAGGGCTTCAGTTTTCCGTTTGAAGTAAGCCTCAATCTGTTACATAATGAACAGTTACCACCTGTGCCCCCATAAACTGTAGAGAAATGTCCTCTAACAAGATCCATTTGGCGTATATACCTTATTTCCAGGTTATTCTCCCTGCAGAATCGGGCTACAGCCTTTGCATCCTCTTCATCACATGATTCCCTGATAACACAATTTATCTTTACCGGAAGAAGAGCTGCTTTTTTAGCAGCTTCAATACCTTTAAAAACATGGTTAATGTTACCTGATCTTGTAATATAGGTAAATTTCTCCGGATCTATCGTATCAAGACTTATGTTAACCCGCTGAAGCCCGGCCCGGTAAAGGTCTCCTGCAAACTGATCGAGCAGAACGCCGTTAGTTGTCATGGAAAGGTCTGTAATACCTTTAATCGAAGCAATCATCCCGATAAGGGTTACAATCCCTTTCCTTACAAGTGGTTCCCCCCCGGTAATTCTCAACTTAGTTATTCCGTTTGCCACTGCTGCTTTAGTAAAGCCTGCAATTTCGTCGAATGACAGTATATCCTCATGCCGTAGCAGGCGAATACCAACTTCGGGCATGCAATACCTGCATCGAAGGTTACATCTGTCGGTAACTGAGATGCGTAAGTAGTTTATTTCCCTGTTAAATCTGTCGTACATTTACTATTTCACCCTCAGTGAGCGTTTTAATTCCAACTTGCATTGCAATAAGACCATCAGCTTCAGGTAGTGCAGAAATATGTGCTGATCCGTGAAATTCCACCGGCGAAACCAATCCATCACTGGTTACCCTTACAGGTATCCATGCCATACGTTCGGCATATTTTCTCGAGAAGCCCTCTTTCATAGGTAGAAGTCTGGAAACCGGCTGCCATTTATTTCCCATCATTTTGGATAACAACGGCCTTACAAGCAGTTCAAACATTACGAATGAGGATACAGGATTTCCTGGCAGACCAAAGACCAATGCCCTGGGATGGATACCAAAGGCTGTAGGTTTTCCTGGATGAATTGCAATCTGCGAAAAAATAATCCTGACACCTGCTTTTTCAAGAACAGAAGGTACAAAATCGAAATCCCCCATTGAAACTCCGCCAGTTAAAAGGACAATATCACTTTCTGAAATTGCCATTTGCACCATAGAGAATGTTTCCTCCTCATCATCCCTTGCAATACCATAATATTTCCCTGTAGCGCCTGCCCGCTCTACTTGAGCCATCAGCTGGTAAGCATTACTGTTTCTGATCTGGGAATCATCCGGACGTTCATCAGGTTCAACAAGTTCATCACCAGAACTTATAACTGCAACACGTGGCATACGACTGACTACTAACGTTGTACAGCCAACAGTTGCCATCACGGCAATATCCTGGGGCCTGATCTGTTTGCCGGCTTTCAGAACAACATCTCCTTTTTTAATATCCTCACCTTTTAAGGCAATATTCTCTTTTGTGAAGGATCCTTTAAACCTTACCTTTCCTGACGGAAGGATTTCAGAATCTTCGACCATAAAGACACATTCAGCCCCTGATGGAACAACTGCACCTGTCATAATCCTGGAACATTGTTGCTTACCAATTGATTTCTCAGGCCATTTACCGGCAGGAATTGTTTCAATGATTTCCAGTTCATTGCCAAGTTCCGATTTCCTGCATGCAAAACCATCAACCGATGCCTTATTGAAAGGCGGCATGTCCATATCACTCATAACTTCATCGGCAAGAACCCTGTCAAGTGAATGAATAAATGAGATTTTTTCGGTAGCCGTAATGAAGGAAGAATTCAATACGATCTCAGTTGCTTTTTCAAACGTTATTATTTCCATGTCACATTCTTCAATTCAACTTTTTATAAACTACCTTGCAAAAGGATGCCTGCTTCAGGTTGAAAAGTGATATACACTTCAGATAACTCAATTATCTGATATCGTTTAAAAAGTTCCTCGGATATATCTACATAAAACATTTCACCTGCTTCGATCATAATTTCTATTCCATGAACTGTCGGAAGGATATCGCGTACTATTCCCTTAATACTATTGACTGATTGATCAGATGGTTTTTCAGTTAATACTTTAATATCGTCGCTCCTGAGGATCATCAGTCCTTCCGAAGGATATGAATTTCCCGTAAGATTGAATTCCAGGTTATTTTTCCCAAATGCTTTCCATTTGCCATTTTTATGTCTGAATTCTACCCTGAAAAAATTTTTTATACCTGCATATCTGGCTACAAACCTGTTCACAGGTTTCCTGAAAACCTCATCAGGAGATCCCTGCTGAATTATCCGTCCGTTATGAATTACACCTACCCGGGAAGCAAGACCAACAGCTTCCCTGTAATCATGAGTAACATGAATAACAGTATGTCCACTTCTGTTAAGCCGGCGGAAGATTCTAATAATATCATCTTTCAGGCTGGCATCAATTGAAGCAAGTGGTTCATCAAGAAGAATGAGCCTGGGAGAGGTTATAAGAGTGCGGGCCAGTGCAACTCTCTGAAGTTCACCTCCTGATAAATTATGTGTAAAACGGTCCAGGAGGTGACTGATATTCATATCTTCTGCAACTCCACATACTTTTTGATTAATAACTTTCCTGTTAAAATGACGTGAATGTAAGGAGTAAGCAATATTTCCGAAGACCGTCATATTCGGGAATATTGCATAATCCTGAAAAACAAGTCCAATATTCCGATCCTGGATCTTCTTCTTTGTAATATTTTCATTATCAAGCCATATCTCGCCTGAATCCGGATCATTTAGTCCTGCAATAAGCTCCAGAAGCTGAGTTTTGCCAGAACCTGATCTGCCCAGAAGCACATAATATTCACCTTCAGGAATCTTTATATTAATTCCGGTTAAGGCAAAATTGCCAAGTTTCTTGTTTATATTTTCAAGCTTCAACATCGGGGGACAATTGAAATTCTTTTCTCCGGAAAGAAACGAACCTTAGTAAAATGAAAACTGCAAGTGCCACAAGAATAAATAATACAGAAGCCGGCCGTGCATAATTTAGTCCATACGAACTGAACCTTTCATAAATAAGGACAGGAGCAATCATAGGGTGGTATGCAACAATCACTACAGCACCGAATTCACTCATCCCACGCGCAAACATCATTATGAATCCTGTCATTATGCTTCTCCATGCAAGTGGAAGAGAGATTGTGAAAAAGACCCTCGATCGGCCAGCACCAAGGCTGAGTGCCGCTTTTTCAAGTCTTTCAGGTACTGCCGCAAATCCGTCACGGGCAGAATTAATAAGGAAAGGGATACTAACAAAAGCCATTGCAAGAGCTATCCCGGCGGGATTATTTACTAGTGTAAGCCCTAATGAATCAGCTGCTTTCCCCAGGAATCCTTCACGGGAGATAAATCCCAGTATGGCAATACCTGCTGCGGTGTGAGGGAGTACAACCGGAAGGTCAATGATTCCCTGGACCACATTTTTCAGAGGGAATTTTTTTCGTGCCAGCAACCAAGCAAGGGGTATTGCACCAACAGCAAAAATAAAAGTAGCTGCAAATGAGACCCACAAAGTAAGCCAGATGCTTTCCTGAACCTCCTTATCGTTAACGGTCTGAAGAAATTCAGAACCACCAGTATGAATGAACATCCCTGCCAGAGGTGCCAGTATAAAAAGCAGTACCAGTGATGAGAGAATCAAAAGAATCCAGTTGAACGGGTTGTACTTTATCATTCGAATCAACTTAATTTTATTTTGATTTTAAATATTTCAACAGGTCGCGAGGTATCAGATCGGCCTGTTCAGTACTGAAAGGAATGATCGGTTCCTGCCCGTTATCTCTGAAAATATCCATCCCCTCTTCACTTAATAAGAAAGAAATAAAATCCACTGCTTCCTCTTTCCTTTGTGAATTGTTCAGTACAGTTAAACTGTAGTTTATATATTCACCCGTAACTTTCATTTTGCTTCCCGGGGAGTTTCCTGCGACATTCATTGAAACTGACCTGTATATGTCATTTTTTTCAGGATCCCCTAGGTTGATCTTTTTCGGGAGCTCGATAAATTTCAGATTGTGTTGTATTGCAACTGATTTATACTGAAACATATAATCAACAGCATTCAATTCAACCAGAGCAACCAGGTCAACTTCTTTCGGACGGATAAAATCACTGTTTTTTGAAACCAGCTTTTCTGTTAATCCAGGTACACCATAGTATTTCTCCGCCAGCATAAAAGTCATGACAGTTCTGTAACCACAAGGATCAGAATCAGGATCTGATCTTGAAAAAATAACATCCTTACGTAATAAAATGTCCATCCAGTTTGTTGAATCTATTTCGGTGGAATACTTTGATTTTTCCTGAAAAGCAATTACAATTTCATTTGTTGCGAACCTTATGCTCCATGTTGCATATTCAGGGATAAGAAGCTCATTAATAACAAAATAGTCGGCAGAAGCAATGATATCACAGGGTTTTTTAAGCTCTGTTATCTTTCGTGCACAAACTAAACTACCTGCAGGTTCCAAAAGAAATTTTATCCCCGGATTATTTTTCTCGTACTCACTTGTTAACTTCTTAAAGGGAACTGACAGGCTCCCTGCATGAAAGATTATTATCTCTTTTGGCCTGGTTCCCTTACTGTTTTTGCATCCTGCAAATAAAATTGAAAATATTACCGGGAATAGAAGTATGTGTCTCATTTTCTGTCAGATATTTCATTAATGCGGTTAAAGAATACCTTCACCGTATCATGAGCTGATTTGTCAAGATCTCTTATCAGGATATTGTACGCATTCACCAGTTCTGTACCTTCAGTAGTCAGATCTGTTTTCCCACCGGACTTCCCTCCCCGATGTTTACCAACAAGCTGAAAGCCAAGAACATATTCTATCTCCCGGAGCAGCCCCCATGCTTTTCTGTAACTTATGCCCATGTTTCTCGAAGCCGCTACGATCGATTGCTCTTTACTTACTTCATTCAAAAGCCTGAATCCTTCCTCATTTATAACAATGTCTTCCTCTTTAGTGATAAGCTGCACCTGCTGTTTCAGAAAGATGTCATAATATTTTGAACCTTTCGGGCCCGCCATGGATTAATTAAATTTTGTTATTAATTTAAAGCAAATGTAAATCTTTTGCATATCGGTTCTGCAAAAAGAACAGTAAAAATTAAAACTGTAGAGACGTTGCATGCAACGTCTCTACTTTGGGTGTTATTTAATATTTCAGGACAGCCTCTATCTTTTTTCAGCAATTTCCAATATAGTATTTATTGTCCTCCAGTTTCTTGCAGTACCAATCACCCCCATTTTCTTCTCAAAAAAATTGGTATATAGTTTGGTTCTGCCGAAACCGTTCGGACAGTAAATGAAAATTTCCCTGCCGATGATCTTAAATTTATCCGGAGGATAGTCGATATTTATAACTTTCATAATCTGTGCTTTCAGAGGTTCTTCATAAAGAAGGATGACTGCCATTTTTGATGGATTAAAATCCTTTTCAGTAAGGAAAGGATTGACAGATATTAATTTCCTCATCGCTTCAATTGTTCTGATCAGAACCGGAACATTATAATTGAATTTTTCGAGGATTGCATTTTCGATTTTCGAAGAAACATCATTTACCGATAAGTCTGTCATATTCCTGAAAACGACGTTTCCACTCTGGATATAAGTCTCTGGATCATCAAAACCCAGCATACTATATAAAGCTGAAAGTTCGGTCATCTTAATCTTATTATGACCTGTCATGTTTACACCCCGAAGAAAGGAGATATATATCTGCATGTCTCTACTTTGTTATATCTTCGATTACACCGAATGTGTTTCCATCCGGATCCTTGAAATAGGCAATTTTGCCGACATTCGGAATATTCATAACAGGAGATAATACCTGTCCACCATTTTTATTAATATCAGCCATTGTTTTTTCAATATCATCGATGTTGATTGTGTTGATCACCGATTGAAAAAGCCCCTGACGTTTAATTAGGGCACCATTAATTGCAGGATTATTTGTTTGGCCCGTATCAGCCAGCCAGTATTCCTGTTCCCCCACTTCTGACATTTCCAGCCAAAAGTTTTTTCATAGAATGATAATGATGTTTCCGGGTTGTCTGTCGGAATTTCAAAGTGTACTATGCGTCCCATTTAAATTGGTATTAGAAATTTCTATTGATAATTCTTAACTACTTCAATAACCTCAGGAAAATCCATCCCTATCTTTTTCAGGAAATCAATGGTGGGGACACCATTGTTGTTCCATCCTCTTCTTTTGTAAACGGCATCTATAAGTCTTTCATACTGATCTTCCCTGTATTTGCGCAGTATCATCATTTTCTCTTCAGTGTTTTTACCAGCAGGATTTACTCCTATTTTCTCCTTCAGCTGTTTATCATAGCGTTCTGCGCGTGATTCATACTCCTCTATAGTTACTGGTCCCGCAGCACGGTAGGGTTGTCTGTCGTGAATGCGGGTTCCAAATCCTCTCCGGAGGTTAAAGACTCTCTGGAAATTATATACTCTTTCTGAATCTTCGATGAGTTTTTTCTTATCAAACTCTCTTCCGGTAACTGCTTTATATATAGTCACGTAATTATCAACATGTTCAGGGACCTTGGCTGGCTCGTCAGTCTGAGCATTGGTTTCCGGCTCGACATCATTCCATGGTAGTTTACATAACCCAACAAGTCCAAACCATGTTCTGAACATCGGAAAATAATGCAAGGCTTCGGCCTTGTTTTCAAAAGTCGGTATCTGATTGTTGACCATATCCATAAATATCAGCCATGCCTCATCATGCTGCGGCCCTTTATTTGTAAGCGCAAAACCTCCCTGTTGTGCAAGGGACTCTTTCGGCATATACTGTGAGTATTCGAGGCCCTTGTTTTCCATACCTATGTCATTCAGGAAAGCAGCATCGCCCCATCCGTTCTTAATGAACAATTCCTTCATCTTACGAACACCCATCCCGGCAATCTTTCCAAATCCCTCACCCCGTGATACCTGATGCAGCAGCTCCATTGCAGCATCTGAACTGCCAAAGGTCAACTCAAGTCCACTTGTCCTATCCTTATTCAGAATCCTGTTCTCATAACACTCCATGATAAATGCGGTCAGGGTACTCCAGGTAATGGTGCATATGCCATAAGTATCACAATAAAAGTTGGTTTCAATGATATACCCTGGGTCAAAAATCCCGCAGTTTGATCCCAGTCCTGCAGCGTTTTCATACTCAGGACCATCCACGATTACCTTTTGTCCTTTATATGGACCCGTCTTAAGCTCAAAATTGTCAACACCTTTGCTGCACGACATATTGCAGCCTATCCAGCAACCATCAGGGATATTCTGAGTGAAATTCCTTTTCCACACTGAGGAATCGATTTTAAAAGATTCCGGATGACTGCCAAACTTATAATTATGTACTGGAAGCAGGTCATGGTCATTCATAATTTCCATAAGGTGTGCTGTGCCGACCTGGCGCATCTGGCATTGTTTATCATCGAGTTCACGTATCTCCCTGTTGAATCTTTTACCTCTTTCCATAATTGCCTCAAGGTCAACAACATTATTGAGGTTTCCTTTCACTCCCGGAATCTTACATACCAGGGCTTTTATCTTCTTATTGCGAAATACAGTTCCTATCCCTCCTCTTCCTGCCTGCTTCAGCCGGATTTTCTTGCGTTTAGGATCATAAAAACTGAAGTTCAGCATCCCGATAAGTGAATGTTCGGCAGCGGATCCAGATGAAACAACACCAATGTTCTTTTTTTCATTGTCATTATCAGCAAAAATCCCGGTAAGCTGTTCTGCAAGAAGGTGACTATCGGTAGCTTCAGCTGGTGCTTCAAATATTTCAACTTTATGGTTAATGCCATCAATAAATAAAATTACATCATTTTTTGCTTTTCCCTGGATTTCAAGAGCATCAAAACCTGAGAATTTCAGGAATGGTCCGAAAAACCCACCCACATTACTGTCCATGACAGAACCAGTCTGAGGTGATAAGCTCACAACCAATGATTTACCTGTTCCGGAATATTGGGTTATTCCACCTATTGGACCGGAAGAAATAATTATCTCATTTTCAGGATCATCCCATTTTGTGTCAGGTTTTGTTGCATCCCAGAGAAGCCGGAGTCCATACCCTTTTCCTCCGATAAATTTCTCTTTCATAACCAGTGGTACATCTTTGTCTTTTATTTCTGTTGTTCCCACATTTATATAAAGAATTTTATCAGTATATCCTTTACTCAATGGAGTCCATTTGTAATCCCAGTCTTTTAACAGTTTATGCTGCTCTTTTATTGACCTGATGTCCATGGTTGAGATATTTTATATGATTACCTGGTTTACTTATTAACAGTAAATCAAAGTTAAGATATATTAACTAAGCTAACTATGACAATAATCAATATGTTACGATATGCCTAACAGGGGATCACCTCACCCTAACCTTTCTCCCATGCGATCTACCTCATCCCCCGACCTCTTCTCCCAGAGAGAAGGGGAGCAAGAAAAAGGTGATCAATTTGCTAAGTCCCTCCCTTTCAGGGGAGGGATTGACTTCGTCGAGCTCTCCCGCTTAGGCGGGATCGGTTTAGGGTGGGATAAACCAACCAGTGAAGGTTAAGTGCATTTCCTATTAACTATTTTTGTAAGTATCTTTATTAACTAAAAATGGATAAAGAATGAGGCTTTCTGAAATTGAAAAACATCTGCAGAGATTCAGGGTTGGTATTGCCGGCGCAGGAGGTCTTGGCTCAAATTGTGCTGTTGCGCTTGCCAGAAGTGGTGTCGGGACGCTGATAATATCTGATTTTGATGTGGTTGAAGAGTCTAATCTCACCAGGCAGTATTATTTCAGGGATCAGGTCGGAATGACAAAAACTGATGCCTTGAAGGAGAACCTTTTACGGATCAGGCCTGAAATATCTGTCATAATTCATCAGAAAAAACTCAATCAGACAAACATTCCTGAAATTTTTTCAGATTGTGATGTTATAGTTGAAGCATTCGACAGGTCAGAGATGAAGGAGATGTTGATTGAAACGGTTCAACAAGATTTGCCTGGAATCCCGTTGGTAGTCGGATCGGGTATGGCAGGATGGGGGAAAAATGAGATAATCAGGTACAGGAAAATAGATAATACACTCTATGTTTGCGGAGATGAATTGTCTGAAGCATCTGAGAATATGCCACCTCTCGCCCCGCGTGTTGGCATAGTTGCAAATATGCAGGCAAATGTCGTAATTGAAATTTTAATGAAACTAGAATAAGTTATCAGCAACACTCATGAATATCCTATTAAATGACAGGGAAGAAGAATTCAGCAAGGAGACAATAACAGTAAGTGAAATGCTCCAACTGAAAAAGTTTTCATTTAAGATGAGAATTATTAAAATAAATGGTATTCTGATTTCAAAAGAGAAGTACGATTCGACATTAATACACAACGGAGATAATGTTCAGATGCTTTATCTTATGAGCGGAGGTTAAAAAAAAAGTTGTAGGTTTGTATTGCTATGATAAGGTTTAAATTCATAAATAAAATATCTTCTGTTTTCAGGAACAAATACCTTCTGACCATTATCATTTTTATTGTCTGGTTATTACTTTTCGACTCAAATAATTTGATTTCAAGATACAAGGAGATGAAAAATCTTCAAAAACTTAAAGCTGACAGGGAATACTACATAAAACGCATTGAGGATGATAAGAGAAAGCTCCACGAATTGAAGACCGACAATCAGAACCTTGAAAAATTTGCCAGGGAGCAATATCGCATGAAAAGACCTGAAGAAGATTTGTATATTATACTCACTCCCCAGGAAAACCGCAGGATCAGCAGAAAGAATAACTAAGAAGCTACTTCCAGTTCCAGCATTAACTCCTCTTTCCCCTAAAAGGGAAGCTCCGACGCGCAAAGGGTCGCCTATTTAGGTGTGTGGGTCGTGCAGGTCAGGAAGACCGAAAGATTATAAGAATGATCAACTAAGTCTCTTTTTCCAATTTGCGATAATAAAGCAGAATATCACGGGGATTATTTGATCTAAAATTATTACCAATAGTATTAAGTAATTCCAAAGCCGATTCTACAACAGAAGTTTTTTTGAAGGTTCCGGAGTGAGAATGATTCAGGTATTTTACTATTTTGAACATGTTAAACCATCCGAAAAACCTCTTTTGAAATGATTGTAATCCAGAAGTATTACCTTTTATTTCCAGAATTTTCTCTGTCCATTCCTCTTCACCTATGAATAGTTTTAGTCCCTCCGGAAGGTCTGAAAACGAATCTGCCACATTCACTGACTTACAATTGTAGATTTGAACAGTCATACCAAATAGGGATTTCAACTCATTGAATGACTGCATATTATATGTTAGCAGAATTTCATGGTTCTCCGTAGTTAGTTTTGCAATAGTTGCTCCGGTTCCGAACGGAACTCTGAAAGATGATCTTGGAGAAGGGTAGACCGCTGTCGTATTCAAATTAAAATACCCTCCTGCCGGGATAAGTTTCTGAATAAAATAGAAATCTTCGCCGGCTATTCTGCGGTTCATTCCCCCTGCTTTGATATAAGGCAATGCCTTAACTGCAACAGCGGAACCAACAGTATGATAAACATAAGGGAAGCAAGAATATTTAAGTCCTTGAAAATAAAAACGCAGGTGCAGTTCATAAAGAATTATTGACGTGTAAACCATTTCGGAGAAATCGTTACCGGAGATCGGATGCTCAAAATAAATGGAGCAGGCTGAGCGGTCTTTTCTTTTAAGAAGTTCAAAATTTACAGCCGAAAAATAATTCTTAGCTACTGTGCAGTCTGCATCAAGATTAAGGATCACACCATCAGGTCTGTCTAAAAAATTAAAACGCCGGACTGCCTCATCCATCCCTGTTTTTCTGGCAAGTCCAACACCCCAACCATTTATAACAAAAGAGGTAGCATCTATTGTATACAGACGAAAGAAACAGTTGCTATGGTTTTTCTTCCAGTTTTCAATATTAAGAATAGTTTTTCTGTTATTCGCCAGGCTGTCCTCTCCTGCATTTGCAGGTGCATTAACAACAATAAGTACTTCGACTTTACAATACGGGTCATTACACAAAGCCAGGGAATCAAGAAGGTCTGTTATCCCGGGCTCATTATAGGAGGGTACGACAACGATAATACTAGTCTTGTTATCCGGTGCCCCTTTGATTAATTGAGGAAATAATGCCCTATTTTCAAGATAGGTTGAGGCGAAACCCATAGATTTTTATTTTTTCTCTGCCTGATACTTCTTGTTCAGGGCATCAAGGACCTTCTGGGTTATATCATACGAACTATTACCATACAGGACAACGCTTCCAAAGCTTTTTCCAAGAATATACTGGTAGTTGTATTCTGTTTTGTTCTGCTCAAGGAAAGTGGTAATATATTCAAGTATCTGACGATTCATAACCTGTTCTTCTTCAAGTAGATTCGATTGAAGTTTATCCCGAAGATTTACAAGATCCTGTTGTTGCTGCATCAATGATTGCTCCATTTCAGCGGCTGTTGCCCTTGTTATAAGACCTTTATTTACCTTATCCTGGTAATCTTTTGCACCTTTTTCATACTGGCTGCCTTTTGAGGTAAGTTCCGCCTCAGCTTTTTTCTGCTTTGCAACTAATTCTTCCCTTCTGTCAAAAAACATGTCAAATTTGAAGATGATTGTATCGATGTTTACATAGGCGATACCAGTTGTCGGGGCATCAGTAGCAGTGTCAGACAGATTATTTTTTTTGTCTTTATTACTTCCTGAGAACTGCAGGAAAAAGAGGGCTGCCACAGCTAAAAACAGGACAACAAACAGAATGACAGATAGTTTCTTCATTATAAATAAAATATTTATTAAACATTAGCAGGCGCAAATATAAACAAATTAATAAAAATAAAAAGCTAAAGTAGGTGTTTGATAACCCAATTTTAGTCAGGAGGCAATTTTTATTGTCTGACAGGTTCAGGGAACAATGGAAAGTCAGTAGTATGAGATTAAAATTCAGGGCAGGGTATTGCTCTTATTTTCCTCCGCTGGCCAAGTGAAAATGAGTTGAATTCATAAACCAGGGAAATTTCATGTGATCCTGATGTTGAGCTGATAAGATTTGAAACAGTAAAGTCGTAACTATATCCAATATGCAGCTGACTTGTTTTTATTCCAATTAATCCGATTATGGCATCGCCCGCCTGGGAGGTTACAAAAGGAATTCCCCTGTACCACAATCCGAAAATAAGAGGATCCCTGTAATAATACACTCCTACATCGGATTGATAGAATTTTGCCTGTTTCTGAAAGTTAATTGCTACCGAAAGGACCTCCTGAAGTTTTTGTTTTAACCTTGTCTTTCTTAAGATTTGAAGACCACCAAAAATATTAAGCTTAATAGGGAGTAGCGATTCATCGCCGTAGAAGGATTGTTTTGGATTTAACAGGTGGTCCAGTGTAAATCCTCCCCATATCCTATCATTGTATACAAGAGCAGAAGTTGCAAAGTCAACATCAGCTACTTTATCAAAAGGAGGTGGATAAACAGACGGTACTGTTCCACTGCCTGTCATCTGACTGGCAAAAACCAGTTTATAGATATTCAGACCAAGGTAACAGAATTTGAAATTTACTCCGGGACGAATATGCCAATCCTCATTAATACTAAAGTCGTATGAGTAGATCAGTCCAATGTTCGTTGTGCTCAGATCTCCCGATCCGGCAACATCATAGGTTGCCAGGACACCAATACCGGAGTTGAAATTTAATAAAGCTTTATCAAATGAAATACTGTATGTATGAAAAACTCCAGGTATTGCCGGCCATTGATTCCTGTAGTTCAATGAAAACCTGTATTCTTCAGTTGCTCCGGCAAATGAGGGTGCAAGATAAAGCGAATTGGCATAAAACTGGGAGAAGGTAGGATCCTGACCATAACTATCAGTAAGAAAGATTATTGATAGTAAGAGTGAATATTTTATACTCTTCAGCAAAATTGATCCTGTTAGGTTTCTGTGACGAAAATAGTGAAATGTAATCAATAACAATTACTGTTTTACGTAATTTTCCTAAAAAAGTGACACCTTTTCTAAACAATTTTTTAAACGATCACAAAATAGATCAGAATCTGACTTATGGTCAATAAAGAAAAAATTTAGATAAAATCAACTAATTATTGTCCGTTTTTCAGAAGAGTTAAATCCCCCATTTTTATAAATGGCACCCCGTTAAGGAAATTTCCCCGTACCTTCCAGATGTAAACCCCGGGTTCGCTAGCCTGGCCATTGTAATACCCATCCCATCCAATATTGACATCTCTGCTTTCAAAGATAAGTATACCACGCTTGCTGAAAATCCTTAACTGAAAATCTGAAACACCCGACATTTCAGGGTGAAATATCTGTGCAGATTCGTCGCTTTTCGGCGAATAATAACCACCTGTCGGACCTCCCGAATTTGGAATGAAAGCATTTGGAAAGTCAATAAAATATCCTGACCCTGCATAAGCATTGTGGACAACAAGTGAATCAGAGCAACCAAATTCTGAAGACACAACCAATCTTATGTTATAATTCCCGAATTTTTTATATCTGTAACGGGGTTCAAAAAGATCTGAGGTATTCCCATCACCAAATTCCCATCTAAACTTAACAGCGCCTGTGGAATAATTTATGAAACGGATTTCATCATCAGGTATTACCGGATTTTCAGGAGAAAACTCAAAACGTGCTAAAGGTTTGGGATAGACAGTTATAACAGAGGAAGATATTTCCCTGGAATCTTCCTTGGTAAATACGTTTAAACCGACATTATATTCTCCTTCAATGTCATATATCCATTCCGGCTCCTTTTCAAATGAATATCCCCCATCTCCAAAAGTCCAGTAGCATGAATCAAAGATTGATGCATTAAACTGAAAGTGTACTTTTAAAGGAGTGCATCCTGATGTAACAGACGACTCAAAAAGAGCTCCTTTTGACCTGGAGTTTCCCTGAAGATAGTTTCTGCCGGGGGATGGTTCAGATAATAATCCTTTTCTAGAAAGAAGAGTGTTAACTTCAGATCTCGTAACACCATTACTGTACTGAACTGCAGTATTCTGACCAGGCACGGCACCGAAATTTCCATCACGAGACTTAGATAGTTTTGTTTTGACTGGACCTGAGAGACCTTTATCTGATCTATTCTCAGAAATCTGGTAAGCTATTTGCGATTCACTACCTGATAAACTATCTGGCATAACTGTTTTGCTTAAACTGACAGGTTGATCAGGGGGAAATTCACTCTTAATCTTATCCGGTCCTGCCGTAAGAAGTAATGCAGCAGCAATACCGGCAGCCAGTAACCCTCCCATGTAATAGATATTAAATCTTCCGGGATTGAACCGCAGGAATTCCCTTCTTCCTAACCTGCGCATCAGGTCAGTCCTGACTGGCGCACCGGGAATAACCTCAGCATTTTCAAGCTTTTGCCTGAACAACTCCCTGATAATCTTATCTTCTTTCTTACCCTTCACCGGTCTGATATAAAATCATTTATTCACTCAACCATTTTCAGTATAATTACTTTTCATTCTTCCGAGCATTTCAAGTTTCTCCCTGATCACTGCTTTTGCCCTGCTGTATTGTGATTTGGATGTATTTGTATCAATCCCCAGCTTTTCAGCAATCTCCTTATGCTTATAACCTTCGACTGCATACAGGTTAAATACCATCCTGTAACCTTGAGGAAGCTCATTAATTATTTTGAAAAGTTCATCGGAAGTATAATAGTCTTCTTCAAAACTTGTTACCCCAGTCTCAACTGAAACGTACTCTTCAATATCAACATTATACCTGTATTTCAGGTTTTTATGATAGTGAGTTATGGCAGTATTAACTGCAACCTTTCTCAACCAGCCTGTAAAAGAACCTGTTCCTGAAAAATCTTCTATATTGAAAAAAATCTTTAAAAAACTATCCTGTAAAATATCTTCCGCTTCAGCCTTATCCCCAGCGTACCTCAGACATATACCCAACAGGAAGCGTGAATACTTGTCATAAAGCATTTGTTGTGCTTTCCTGTTGTGTTTTACGCACCCCTCTATAAGCTGCCTATCGCTCATCATTAACTGAGGACATTTTTAAGACCAGTCATTAAAATAAATGGTTGCATGATCAAAGAAATTTTACTCAAAATAAAGAAATTCCTGTTTTATATCATCCCATTTCTGTGACAAAGGTCATTTAAAAAAATATTGTGATCAATTTTATTTGCATTTGGAACCCATTTAAAAAAATGGGTTAACTTGAACCTTTGATTAATAATTAATTAAAAGCAAGCAGATAAAATGTTCAACAAATTCATTGCAGCAATACTGCCTTACTTCCCAAAGAAATTCATCTGGATATTTTCAAGACCTTATATATCAGGTGAAACCATTGATGATGCAATGCGCGTTTCTAAAGATTTGAACAACAAACACACAAAGGTTACTCTTGATGTCCTGGGGGAGTTCATTAAGACTCTGGATGAAGCGGAAGAAAATAAAAAAGATTACTTACATCTTATTGATGTAACCTTAAAGTCGGGTATTGATGGAAATTTCTCACTCAAACCAACAAGTTTTGGTTTACTTCTTGACAAAAACATTTGCTATAATCATATTCGGGAAATTGTAGAAAAAGCTGCTTCTTATAAATGTTTTATCAGGATTGATATGGAGGATTCCCCCTGTACTGATCTGGAAATCGAATTATTCCGCAAGCTGAAGACAGTATTCCCCGGCAATGTCGGGCTTGTTATCCAGGCATATCTTAAAAGAACATTAAATGATATCAAGGGTTTGACAGATCTGAATAATGAAACATATCCTTTAAGTTTCCGGCTCTGCAAAGGAATATATATTGAACCTGAGGCAATTGCATACAAAAAATATGAAGAGATAAATCAGCATTTTCTGGAAGACCTCGAATTCATTTTAAAAAATAAGATACATGTTGGCATTGCAACACATGATAAACCGTTGATTGAAGGAGCCTATAAGCTAATCGAAAAGTACAAAGTCCCGAAGAAAATGTATGAATTCCAGATGCTTTACGGAGTGACACCTCGATTACGTGAAAGCATTATAAAGGATGGTCATGACATGAGAGTATATGTTCCCTTCGGAAAACAATGGTTTGGATATTCAACAAGACGCCTGAAAGAGAATCCTAAAATGGCAAGTCACATTATTAAGGCGATTTTCTATAAAGGATAGAATAGGCTCATGGTTCACGGTACACAGATAACAGTTAAGATTTGCACCTTTCACCTTGTACCTTGTACCGTTTCACTTACGTTGCTTAAGAGTTTCCAGATATTTCTTATGAATCTGATCCACCTCCTGACCGGTAAGCTGTGGTTTAAAAGGTGCAGGTTTTTCAGGCAATCCATGAATAAGAAGATAGGCGGCAGGAAGAAGTAATAAAGGGCTTAATCCTAGCATTTTATCAGAAGGTATCCCTCCTTTTTCATATGCAGTAATACGTTGCTTCTGTCGTAACAGTTCATAATTGGATGCAGGATCCCCAAGTTTGTTCTGTCCCTGTCTTCCCTGATAAGCTGATACTGCTAAATTATATTTTGCATTTTCAATTTCCGGTTGCGATTCGGGTCTTGCATTAAGAATTTCAGATTTTAGATTTCTGAGCCGTGGAACAATTACAACCTCGCCTATTGAAAGTGTATCTGTTTTCATATAAATACCGGCAATAAACTTCCTTCCCGCAAGTGTATCGCTTACATAAAACATTGTAGGTCTATAACCCATTCGGCTGAAGACAACTGTATCTTTCCTGTTCACTAAGATGGAAAAAGTGCCGGCTTGATCGGTGACAGACGAAAAGGACCTGTTAATTGTTATCTGGGAATTAGCCAGTGGTGAGAGGGTTGATGCATCCATCACAAGGCCATGAAAAAGAATCTTTACTTCTTCAGTATTTCCAACCTGACTGAAGACGGCAGGGATAGCAAGTAACGTCAATAAAAGTACTAACCTGATCCGTTTCATCAAAACATCTTTACTAGAGTTTAATTATCAATTCATTAAGGGGTCGTTTTGGAACATGATGATTATTCTCACTGTCTCTCCAGTATTTTACATCACCGTTTTTAATATCATCAACAATTACATTCTCAACAGGTTTCCCAAGGGCTAGAATTAAAAGGATATCAAATTTTTCAGGAATTTTCAGTTCATTTCTTAGTTCTTCACGTTTTATGGATGCAATCATGCACCCTCCCAATCCGATTTCGGTCGCACCAAGCATTATACTTTGCGCAGCAATACCATGATCCACACCAAAAGATTCTGTTATTGATTTATCTCCCAGAATTATTATATAACCTGTGGGTCTTTCACCATGAATGGGACCCTGCCAGTCTTTAAGATAAGCTGCCCAGATGATGGAGGGGAAAATCCTTTCACAAACTTCAGGAGTATTATAAAGAAGGTATTTTAAAGGTTGCCGGTTTGCACCTGATGCTGACAATCTTGCAAGATCAATTAGCCCTTCAAGTGTATTGTAAGAGATGCTGTAAGGCTCATTAAACCGCCGGTAAGAACGGGTCTTGAAAATCAGATCTTTAAGATGCATATCAAAATAATTCAAACACTATGATTTATAGTTTTAATTTAACAGTTTCTCCTTAGAGATGACCAAATGTTTTTTATTCAAAATTAGTCATTTTGAATATTACAGTCAATAAAGTGATGTCAGATAAATATTTTCCGGTATAGCAGGGGTAACTCCTTTATCATATGCCATTCTGAACAGCTCGTTAATAGCCATCCTGCCATCAGCTCCAAGTTGTAATGAGTATTCATTTACGAAAAGTTTAATGTGATTATTCATCACTGTACTATCCATTTCTCTGGCATTGGATGCTACAAAATCAAAGGAAGGCAATGAATCTTCATAAGCATATTCAATACTTTTACGGAGTATTCTGTTTACCTTAAGGGAAATATCACGTGGGATCCTTCTGTTAATTACAATATTACCAAGAGGTGTTGGAAGGCCGGTCAGCTTTTCCCAGTATTCTCCCATATCCGCAATCTTTTGAAGCCCTTTTTTATGATATGTAAATCTGGTTTCGTGAATTATAAGTCCTGCATCAACCTCTTCATTCAGTAAAGCATTTTCAATATCGGAAAAAAGATACTCAATTTTATTGGCAGCTTCCGGCCACGCAATACTGAAAAGGAGATTTGCCGTGGTATATTTTCCCGGAATTGCTATCCTTGCTTCAGGAAGTTTTGCTGGATCAATTATTTTCTTGCTGATAAGCAGTGGCCCATTACCGTGTCCGAGTGCACTGCCGGAATCAAGGATAAAATAATCTTTTGCTACGTATACATAAGCATGACTGCTTATTTTTGTGATATCAACATCTGAAGCAAATGCCCTCCTGTTAAGCTCTTCAACATCAGCGAGAAAGTAATCAAACTCCAATCCTTCAGTATCAATTCTGCCATGCACCATTGCATCAAAAATAAAAGTGTCATTCGGGCATGGCGAAAAACCCAATTTAAGTTTCATCTGTTCACTCAAGAGTTAAAATAATATTTTTAAGTTTTAATGACAGGTTATTAAGGGCCAATGATATATCCCACTTAATCCTGTCGCGTGGTTCCACCCTATTCGAGATTGCCCTGATTGCCAGGAAAGGCAATCTTTCCATAGCACAAATATAAAAAAAAGTTGCCCCCTCCATGGTTTCAATTTCAGGGTTGTATTTATTTGTTAATCTTTCAATTGTTGCTGCAGATCCTGTTGCTGTATTAACTGTAATAGCTCTGACAGGGGGGAGTTGTTTCGCCACATTTTTTGCATACCGGTTATCCGCGACAATGTAACCTCCTTTAAAAGGGAACTTGTCAGGATCACTAAGTCCGGCTTCAGCCAGGGTAAGAAAATTGTTCCCGGTTTCAATACCCATATCTGCAAAACAATCAATGACCGGTGTTACTACATTTCCTATTTTTAATCCCTCCGTGTAACTTCCGGCAATTCCAGCATTTATTGCAAGGTCAGGTTTGGTATTTGAAGATAACCATTGCTTCATAGCCCAGGCAGTTGAAATAGATCCTACTCCGGTTATCAGCACACTGATCATACATTTCTCAAACCGGTATCCACCGGGAAATGAGACAATACCCGGCATTTTTGTCAGTGCTTCAACCTCAGAATTTGTAGCCGATATATATAATATTTTAAATGGCATTGGGAACCAATAGATCTTTAAAATGTAGAACAGAGTAAATATATTGTTTTTATGAATTAAAAAGATTAATATTATTAGTTAATATTGCGTTTTAAACACCCTGTATTATGATATACGTTACACGCAGAGAAAGATTCAGTGCTGCCCATAGGATGTACAGGAAAGACTGGTCAGATGATGAGAACCTCAGAGTATTCGGTAAATGCTCCAACCCGAACTGGCACGGGCATAATTATGTTCTCTTTGTTACTGTGAAGGGAAATCTTTCAGAAGAGCATGGTTTTGTTATCAACATTAATATTCTAAAACAGATAATTAAAGAAAAGATCATTGATAAGATTGATCATAAAAATTTAAACCTGGACGTAAGTTTTATGCAAGGGAAAATAGCAACCACCGAAAATATTGCAATTGCAATCTGGGATGAACTGAAACCGGCTATTGAACTGGAGGGAGCAATACTTCATTGTGTAAAAATTGATGAGACAGAAAATAATTCAATTGAATACTATGGCTAAAAGAATTGAATCAATAAATAACGGCGGTGGAATCAGTTCAACTGGTTATAATAAGTTAGAATCGTGGGATGCTGAAAATATCAGCGAGATATCATCGATATACTACAAAGTCCTTAAGCTTATTGGTGAAGATCCTGACCGGGAAGGACTTAAAGGGACTCCTGTCAGGGTTGCAAAAGCCCTTCATTTCATGACTATGGGGTATAACCAGAATCCCTGTGAGATTATAAACTCTGCAAAGTTTAAAGAAGAGTATAAACAGATGGTCCTGGTTAAAGATATTGACCTCTATTCACTATGTGAACATCATATGCTTCCTTTTTTCGGGAAAGCTCATGTAGCATATATTCCTAACGGTTATATTACCGGACTTAGTAAAATAGCCCGGGTTGTTGATGCTTTCAGCAGAAGGTTGCAGGTTCAGGAAAGACTTACAACTCAAATTAGAAACTGCCTTCAGGAGTGTCTTAATCCATTAGGAGTCGCAGTAGTAATTGAGGCTCAGCATATGTGCATGCAGATAAGAGGGATACAGAAACAAAACTCGGTTACCACAACCTCCGCTTTCACAGGAATATTTCTTGATCATCTTCATACACGCGAAGAATTTGTGCATCTTATTGGCTCAAAGCTGCATTAGACTTATAATATTCAATATGAAAGCATATGTATTCCCCGGACAGGGAGCTCAGTTTATAGGAATGGGTAAAGATCTTTACGATAAATCACCCCTGGCAAAAGAGTTGTTCGAAAAAGCAAATGAAATTTTAGGATTCAGAATAACCGATCTGATGTTCACAGGTACTGATGGGGATTTGAAACAGACAAAAGTCACGCAGCCGGCAATATTCCTCCATTCAACTATTCTTGCTGCAGTCCTTGGAAATTTATTTAAACCTGATATGGCAGCAGGTCACTCCCTTGGTGAGTTCTCTGCCCTTGTTGCCAATAAAACCCTTTCATTCGAAGAGGGCCTGGTTCTCGTTTCAAAAAGAGCTCTGGCGATGCAAAAAGCTTGTGAAAAGGCTCCCTCAACAATGGCAGCAATACTCGGACTTGATGATAGAATTGTTGAAGAGGTTTGTTCATCGATAAATGAAGTGGTAGTGCCTGCTAATTACAACAGTCCGGGACAAATTGTAATCTCCGGTTCGAACGAAGGGATCGATAAAGCCATAGGTCTTTTGAAAGAAAAAGGAGCAAAAAGAGCACTTAAGCTTGCTGTTGGTGGAGCTTTTCATTCACCACTTATGGAACCGGCAAAGATGGAGCTTGAGGAAGCTATCAGATCAGTTCATTTTGCCAAACCTGTATGCCCTGTTTATCAGAATGTAACAGGAAAATCATCATCAGATCCTGAAGTTATTAAGGCTAACCTCATCTTGCAGCTTACATCACCTGTAAAATGGACACAGAGTGTCCTTAACATGATTTCAGATGGCGCCACCACATTTGTGGAAGTTGGTCCGGGATCGGTTTTGCAGGGTCTGATAAAAAAGATAAACAACGGTACGGTTACCGAGGGGGCAACGTTCTGAAAACTATTCTGTTATTTAAATAACAATTTAACGTTCTGAAATACTGATTCATTTAGTGTCAGAGCGACAGGACAGGTTTTTACGCAATATTCAAGTATTTTCTTCTGTTTCTCAGAATAATCATTCCCTGTTAAGTCGAATTCAATTTTGATCTCACCAATCTTCCTGGGGTTGTCAGTCATGATCTTAGTGATCTTACAAGAACTGCCGTCGATTGAGAATCCGTGTTCCCCGGCTGCAATTCCCATTATAGTGAATATGCAGCTGCCAAGAGCAGAAGCTACCAGGTCGGTTGGTGAAAAGTTTTCGCCTTTACCTTTATTGTCAACTGGAGCATCGGTTGTAATTACACTACCTGATCTGACATGAGTTATTTCAGTCCTCAGATCACCTTT